>CAZHEW010000011.1:0-21255 GCA_964531815.1 uncultured Verrucomicrobiota bacterium | reverse complement strand
GGAAGAACCCCGGCACGCCCGCCTACATGGCACCCGAGCAACTGCGCGGCGAGCCGATTTCGCACCGTGTTGACATCTTCGCCTACGGCGTCGCCGCCTATGAACTGCTCACCAGCCAGAAGCCGTTTCCCGGCGAGACCCCGGGCGAGATCCTCGCGAAACAGCTCGATCGCTCCGGGTTTGTGGCGCCGCGCCAACACAACCCCGACATCCCCGCCAGCATGGAGAGGGTGATTCTACGCTGCATTGAAAGCGCCCCCGAGCGGCGTTACCCGTTTGTCGGGATGATGACTCGGGAGGTCCAAGCGGCCCTCTACGTGTAGCGGCTGAAGTCACCTCAGCTCCGGTTCCCTGCGCGGTCGAGCCGTTCCTTGAACCTGCGGCACGCAGCCGCCGGAGCATTCGTCGCGAGGATGGCAGATACGACACAGACGCGCCGCGCACCCGCCGCGAGCACTTCGTCCACATTCTGCAAATTGATCCCGCCTATGGCAAACCACGGAATCGGGATATTCTCCGCCGCCCAGCGCACATACTCGAGCGTAACGGCCCGGGCGGCAGGTTTGGTGCCAGTCGGAAACACCGGCCCCACGCCCAGATAATCGGCCCCTGCGGCGACCGCGCGGCGGGCTTGTTCAGGTGTGGCCGAGCTGAGCCCAACCTTCACCTGAGGCTTGCATCCTCTTGCCACATCTGCCAGCGGGAGCTGGGAAACATGAGTGTAACCCGCGCCGAAGAAATCCTCCTGGCCCAAATGGCAGAACTCCGCCCCCAGTTCCTTTGCGATCGCAGGATGATCGTTGATCACCAGACCGATGCCCGCGCGCTGCGTCACCGGGAGGATCGCTTCCGCAAGGCGGCAAACCTCCGCCCCCGGCGCTTCCTTCACGCGAAGCTGGATCAAGTCCGCGCCTCCATCACAAAGCTCGCGCGCCAATTCCTCCGGCGCACGCCCGCGCAGATAGGCCGCGTCCACGAAGGCGTAAAGACGGCACTCCAGCAACGACTTCATGCCTCAGCCTTTGGCACGGAGGGACTACCAGCCGCCGCCTGCGCGCGCAGAGCGGCAACCCCTGGCCCGACCTGACTATGAAAAACACTGCGCACTATCCGCATACAGTTGGTTTGTCCATGAGGCTCCCCGGAACGCTGTTGCAAGTCAATCCTGCAAGACTTCGCCCGAGACAAACCAGCGCAAGAAGCCACCGCTTCAGTGATTGCTCCGTCGCAACGCCGTCGAGGGAACACCCCGCCCACGCGCCCGCGAGACCGTTGATCGGAGAGGACAAGAAGGTGCGCGGGTCAGGAGGGAGCGACTTGTCTCAGGTCCACGCGGCGGGTCTTGCCGCTGGTAGTCTTCGGCAACTCCCGCACGAACGTGATCTCTCGCGGGTACTTGTAAGCCGCCACAAGGTTCTTGCAGTGGGACTGGAGCTCGATCTTGAGCTCCGGGCTGCCTTCAACACCTGGCCGCAGCACCACATAGGCCTTGACAATCTGCCCACGCAACGTATCCGGCCGTCCAACGACCGCAGCCTCCATCACCGCTTGATGCTCCAGCAGCGCGCTTTCCACTTCGAATGGCCCGATGCGATAGCCGGAGCTCTTGATCACATCATCCTTGCGCCCAATGAACCAGAAGTAGCCGTCGGCATCGCGTGTGGCGCGGTCGCCGGTCAGGTACCAGTCTCCCCGGAACTGCGCCGACATTTCACGGGGGCTGAGCCAATACTCGCTGAAAAGCCCGACCGGGCGGTGTGGTTTGACCCGCACGGCCACTTCGCCTTCCTTTCCGGCGGGCACTTCCCGCAGATCCTCGTCGAGGAGCGCAACCGTGTAACCGGGGGTGGCCCTGCCCATCGAACCGGGGCGGACGGAGTGACCAAGTGAACGGAAGTTGCCAATCAGAACCACCGTTTCCGTCTGACCGTAGGCCTCGTAAAGGGTCAGACCAGTCGCCTCGCGCCAGCGGTTGAGCACTTCCGGGTTAAGCGGTTCGCCCGCGGTGACGCAATGCCGCAGGTGCGGAAAACGCCAGCGCGCCAAATCCTGTCGAACGATGAGCCGCAGCGCTGTCGGCGGCGCGCACCAGGTGGTAATTGGAAACGTGGCCAGCGTCTTAAGCGTCAATACCGGGTCGAACTTCCCGTGAGCGTCCAGCGCAAAAACGCACGCTCCCATGTGCCACGGACCGTAGAAGCTCGACCACGCGGCCTTGCCCCAGCCCAAGTCTGACAAGTTCCAATGGACATCGTCGGGCCGCAGGTCCAGCCACAACTCGCCGGTTGCCCGATGCCCGAGCCCGTAGCTTGCCTGCGTGTGCAGCACCATCTTGGGGTCGCCGGTCGTCGCGCTGGTAAAGTAGAGGATTCCGGGATCGTCGCTGCGGGTGGGTTCGGCGTTGAACCCGGAGCCGGCCTGGCGGACGCCGCTGTCGAAATCCCCCCAGCTTGGGCGCTGACCGCCGGCCAACAAACGCCCGCCCTCAAAGCCACCCACCTTGCCCACTCCCTCCGGGCAGGTGATGACCGCGCGGATGCGCGCGCTGCCCAGCCGATAGGCGACGTCGCGCGCCGTCAGTAAGAGCGTAGCGGGCACAGGCACCGCGCCCAGCCGGATGAGGCCGAGCATGGCAATCCACCACTGCGGCACACGCGGCAACATGAGCAAAACACGATCACCGCGCTCGACGCCATTGGCGCGGAGGCAATTGGCGGCCTGGCAACTCAGCACGGCCAATTGCCGGAAGCTGAACTTCCGGTCCTCTCCGGTCGCGGCATCAACGCACCACAGTGCCGGCGCGTCCGGCCGCTCCCGGGCCTGCCGATCCATCACATCGGTGACAAAGTTAAAATGAAGCGGCGCTTTGGTTGTTTCTGCGAGTGCGCTTTGCATTGAAACGAGAATTACCGGGCCATAGGGGCAAAGTAAAGCTGGGGCCGCTGCCGCGCGAGCCCCAGCCGGGCGTATGCGTGCCAGCCATTACGCCTCGCCAGCGGCCTTCTTGAGCTCCTTCAGTTTTTGCGCCTCGGCCCGGGCGGAGTAATAGCGGTCTAGCGGATAGCAGCCACTGATGAGGCCCTTGCGGGGAGCAGTGGTGCAGTCGCTGAAGGTGCGGCAGATGGATTTTGACTGGAGCATCCCCTGCCCTATCGCGTCTGCCAGGATAGTTGGGTAGGACAAGACCATCCGGCCGATGCCGATGAGGTCGGCCCAATCATGGCGCAAGACATGTTGCGCCACATGAGGAAGGTATTCCTGCAGATAGCTGTAGGCGGTGCCGACAAGCAGGAGGTTGGCGGGCGCGCGGGCCTTGAGCTGGCGCACTACGTTAATCTGGCGGGCAACGCCGACCAGCGGGTCTTCGGGCGGCTGGTAGCCGTCGGAAGGCGGATAGGCAGCGGGACGCTGGATGTGGGGATTGTAGTAGGGGGAACCGGCAGTAAGGTTGATGATCTTAATGTCGAGGCCGGCGCACAGGTCCAGGAACTGGAAAGTCTCCGTCAGATCATAGGCGATCGGGTTCTGCTGGCTCACGCCGAAGGCATAGCGATAAGGGAGGCAATGGGAGAACGGCACCGGCACACCGGGACCGGGTCTGCCGGGACGGGAGAGCGCTGGGTCGGGCCGGAATGGTACGAAATCAAAGGCGCTCAGGCGGACTGCCAGTTCGATCCGGTTGCCGCTTGCACGAATGGCGGCAACGATGTCCCGCAGCATGCGGGTGCGGTTCTCGAAAGAGCCGCCGTATTTGCCCGGGCGAGTGAAGGCACTCAGCAACTCGTGCAGCAGGTAGCCGTGACAGTGTTTGATGTCCACGAAGTCTGCGCCGACATCCCAAGCGATGCGCGCGGCTGCCACGTAGTCCTCGACGAGGCGATCCAGTTCGCTGTCGGTCCAGACCTGGGCGTCGCTGGTGACTTTGAAACTCGGATCGAGGAGGGGATGCCTGTACGCGGGGCACGGTTCGAGGCGGGAATGGTCATTGGGTTTGCAGAAGCGGCCGGAGTGTGTGAGCTGGAAGCCGATGACAAGGTCGTCCGTACTGCCATAAAGCTCCTTGTGCGCGCTGAGCAGAGTCTCACGTAGCTTCGCCAGATCGGCGGTGTTCTGCTCGCTAATGATGAGCTGGTTCGGATTGGCCCTCCCGTCCGGGCGAACCGCCATGGCTTCGCCGCCGAAGATGAGCTTTGCACCGCTTTGGCCAAACCGCTGCCAGCGTCTGAGGACTTCGGGGGTGATGCCTCCGCTCGTGGTGCCGTCCCAACCCTCCATCGGCTGGACTACGTAGCGGTTGCCGAGGTGCTTGCCATTGATTCGGACCGCTCGGAGGGGCTGTGCGAGAGGGGAGGCAGCACCAGTAGCGATGGCATCTTCGCAAGGCAAATCAATTCCCAGCGAAGCCACGTGGGCGCGAAACTCGGTGACCGTCTTCAGGGATGGGATACGCGTCAACTTTGCGGGTTCAGGCATAGACGGGCAAAGAATGCAGGCGCCGGGCAAGCGTTGGCGAGCCATTTTTCCGCAGCCTCCACCACTAGCGCTGAATGCCAACTGGCTAAGGGTTACAGACCGAGGTATAATGCCCGCAATGAATGATCGCGAGGCGGTCAAGGTGCTCATCGTAAACGATGACGGACAGTATCTCACTGGGACCGCATTTGAGTGGGAATTCACAGACGAGCGGAGCAAGGCGAGAGTATTTGACTATCAACGGGACCGTGTGGCGGAACTAATTGAATTGGTGCGCAAAACCCAGGGACGAGTCTGGATTGTTGTCAGATTGGACCCGCGGGAAGTCTATGAGTTCTGCGACCGGTGCGGCTGCCGGATGTGGGCGTTCAAAACCTATTTTGATGGGCGGCAGTTTCTGTGCAGCAATTGCAGGGAAGTGCGATCCGGAGCTGCAAACGGGGTTCCCCCATCTGCCGCGAGCAGGGAGGTTCCGTAATTCTGCGTGTTGGGTCTCGGTAGAAGTGCGGATTGTCCAGCGGCGCACTTTCTGTGATTATTAAGTGATGGGTAGAGAGGGTTTACCTTCGCCCCCTGCCCAATCACAAAGAGCAACCTGTTGCAGAAGAATCGAGCGGAATAAGAAGTCCATGAAAGTGTTTGTGCGAAACACTCAAAGCGGGTGGTTCTATCAAGGGCCATCGCAGTGGACGCCTAGACAGGAGATGGCGCTCGATCTTGGGCAAGTGGCACGGGCAGTGGAACGGATCTTTGAGGCCCACCTGGATAACGTCGAGATTCTTCTCAGCTACGACGAGCCCCGCTACGATTTGGTACTCCCCGTCCCTGCTTCGCCGTCCAGAACGGAAGCCTCCATCCCGCCTGACCCAAGCCGGCAGGAATTGCGGCGAGAGGCTGAAAAGGCGGCGCACAGGCAGAAGAAAGCCCACCCTCTGTGAAAGAGCTGTGACGCCGCATCACAGTTCTGCACTTGCTGCACACCGATCGCACTGATGCGCGCAGTCATCCAACGGGTGGCTGAAGCCAAAGTCAGCGTCGCCGGCGTGGTAAAGGGCGCCATCCGGAACGGATTGCTGGTGCTGCTGGCGGTGGAAGAGGCCGACGCATCCGAGGATATCGAATGGCTAAGCGGCAAGATTGCCCGGCTGCGCGTGTTTCGTGATGAAGACGGCGTGATGAACCGCTCAGTGCAGGAGGTCCAAGGCGGCATCCTGGTGGTCAGTCAATTCACTCTGTTTGCCAGCACGAAGAAGGGCAACCGTCCATCTTACAGCCGCTCGGCCCGGCCGGAGATCGCGGTGCCGCTTTACGAGAAGTTCATTCAAAGGCTGGCTCAGGACTTGGGCCGACCGGTTGAGACTGGCGAATTCGGAGCGGATATGCAGGTAAACCTGACCAACGACGGACCGGTGACGATTATTATTGATTCCAAGACACGGGAGTAGCAGGTGGGCGTTGTCCCCACGGACTGGCGCGTTCCGTTGCCGCTCACGCAGAGGCGGCCTGGGCTCAGACATAAAGAACCCGAGCGGACCTGTGATCCAATCACGCGGTCTGCAGCGTCATTAGCTTCGGCTCGGGCCCATCATCATTTCTGGCAACCTCGCCGTTAGAAAAGGCCAAGTACAAGAAAGCAAAGAAGTTAGTAATCGGAAGGAGCAAGAGCACCCCAACCCAGATACTCTTGCCTCTCGCCTCGGCAATCCTCAGCGGCCAGAGAATCGTTGGTACCAGGTTGAGCAGCGGCACAAAGTAGGCCAGGAACCACCAACCCGACATTCCGGCGGCCCGCAGCATGGGAATGAGTTGGAACAGCGGCACCCACACCAAAATGCCTCCGGGGTTGCCGGCCTTGCGGCAAATCAACATGCAGCAATAGGAGTAGAACAAGTGAAGAAGCAGCATTACGCCAATAACGGAAAGCACCAATCTGGGACTAATCAAGCCCGTCAAGGCCGCCGCGCCAGGCGAACGCCCCTGCCATTTCTGCTGGAGCCGGGTTTCCAGAACGTTCATTTCCGGCACAGCCAGCTTGGCGATTTCACGTTTCGCCCACGCGGCCGCTGTGTTGGTCGAACCTCTTGAACCGTTCCCCCCAGAATAACCAAGCTGCTGTTGGACCTCGGTGGGGAGTTCAGCGACTTTCAGGCTGGCCATGCCGCTGTCATGGACAATGAAGACATAGCTCTTGGCCTGCGTGGTTACTGTCACATTGCTGTACACCGCTGTCCCGGTTCGAAGCACGTCGAATTTGGGCTCCGCTGCTCCGACCGCTTTCGAGGGCAGCATCACATATGCTGCCAGTGCCAGCCCTGCCAGCAGTTCCACAGTGCAATAATGTAATCTAGGAGCGCTCATTTTCATCACAATTCGGCCACGCCGCAAAACCAGACAACGCAGCCGCACGAGAGACTCGCACGCTCCGTGCCATGCGCACGTAAGCTGCACCTCAACTGGCAGGGTGGCTATGCAGTTGAGTTGGGAGACGCGCGTACCCGGCGGCTGGGGTTGAAGAACATCACGCCAACCAGTGTCACCTATGCTTATTGCGCATCGGGAGAATGGTGTTCGAAAACAAGTGATCTGCCCCGCGCGCAAGGCGGGCGCAGCGCTGCAAAAGGCAAATCCCTACGTCCTACTTGGGCTCCTGAGGTGGCGCCATCAGGCCCTCGGTCGCCTCGTCGGAGGACGCCGCTGGCGGCTCGTCGTTCTTGAGTTGCTCCTTTTTCTCGGCAAGGAGCTGGCCGCGTTCTTTGAGCATCGAGTCCAGCGTCCAGTTGGAAACGAGGTAAATCCGTTTACCATAGCTCTGTTCCTGGATGAGCTTGTCCTCGAGCTTCTTCTGCTTCTCTTTGAATTCCTTGTCCAGTTTGGCTTTATCCTCGGCTTTCTCATCCTTGCCGGGCGTCCGCTCCTTCGGAATCTGCGCCGTCACCGCCACGGCAATGGGAACGTTGTCGTTCGTCTTCTGCCCTACTTTGATGCTGTAGGTAAAGTCATCAAAAGTCTCCATGGTCACCATCGTCGGCTTGTCGAGGCCGGCTTGCTCAGGTTTTGTGTCGGCGGGCAGCACATCATTGAACGAAGGAGAGCTGAGCGCATAGGAGAAACTGGATGTCTTGGCGGAATCAAGCTGCTCCCCCGGCGTGGCCTCCGCCAGCTTCCAGTCGCTGGCGGTTTCAGTTTCCCGGCTCACCTTCCACGAGTTCGTGGCAGCCGGGTATTCCACAGCGATCGTGCGGATCTTCTCAACCTTGAAAAAGTCCTTGTTCAGCCATTGCTCGGGTTTGGGTTCGAGATTGCTGAGCGGCTCTGATACCACGGCCACCGTTTTAGTCTGACCGCCGACCATGACATAGCGGCCATCGGGCCAGCCCTCATCCTCCCCCATCTCGCCCATCGGCGAGGAGCGGCCGGCCGACTTGCGCATGTGCGTCTTACCGAGCAGCAGCGACTTGATCGCCTTGCCGTTCTGGTCACGCAGTTCGACCAGCACAGCAGTGTTGGTTTCCGGCCCGGGCGGGAGCAGCTTGTAACGCGCCAGTAGGGACGGCCCGATTTCCTCCGTCTGCGCCGCCTTAAGGTCGGCGGCCTTTAGCAGGAAGCTGCTGATTTCCGAGAAGTTGGCAGGGTAATCACCGCGTTGCTTCACCCGCCACAGGTTGTCCTTCCGGACCAGGTCCAACTCGTTGGTGCCACTCTTGATCAGAATAGCGGCAACGTCATTGACCGGCAGTTCGCCCAGGAGCTTACGGGCTGCGCCCTCGCGGTCGCTGCCCTGCCATGAGGCCTGGTTCCGCTGGTACATCAACAAGCCGGCGACGCCCAGAACCACCACCAGCACCAAGAGAATAAGAAGCTGTTTCCGATTCATTTTGCCGAAGTTTTCTTGCGATTGATAATAGCGATGACAACCCCCGTGGCGGTCACGGCCAGGGGCACCGCCAGAATATTGAGCCACTTGAGGCGGGTCTGGAGCGACACGACCTCCTTGCGCAAATCCTTCTGCACTTGCTTAAGACGCTTGCGCGTGTCCGCCTCCTCCTTGCGCAGTTTTTCCAGCTCGAGGCGCTGTTCCGGCGACAGGATGAACCGCTGGTCCTGGTCCTTTTTCTGCGCCTGCAATTCATTGACTTTACGCTGCGCCTCGGCGGCACTGTCTTCCAAGCGCTTGATCTCGCTCTGGAATTTCAGGTTGGCTGCGGCCTCCATCTCTTTGATTCGAGTGAACGGGCGATTTAACGTGGCCCGGCTGCGCACGGCAATGAGATTATTATCGCCGGTCATCTGCTCGATGATGTTCTGGGCAAGGTTGAGATTGGCGTTCATGGGCATCTGCAAGGCGCCAAACGGGCTGTCAATCCGCCGAATCGTGAAGGGGTCGAAGAGCAGGTCGGCGTCACCAAACAGCACCACGGTGTTGTCGCCCTTGGTTTCCTTGAGCGAATCGCCCGCCTTCTTCTCTTCCGCCTTTCCTTCATCCTTCTTCTCGCCCTCGCCCGTATTGTCCTGCAGCGCGCCGTCTGGAAAGGCCGTCTTGAACTTGCCGGTCAAGCGAATCGCCAGGTTGTAGTTCACGCCCGAGGGCTTGAATTCCTTCATGGTGTTCTCGCCGGAGAGATTCGCAAGCATCGCATCCACCAACTGGGAGTCCTTCGAGCTCTGCAGCAGGACGGTCTGTTTCAATCCGTCCTGCGGGGTGCCCGTGAAAGCTCCGCACAACGGCAGCCAGATATTGTCGAGCTGGCTGGTGGCTACATCATCACGGTCTATTGCATCCGGCGTCAGACCCAGCCAGGCCGGCGCCTCCTGCGGCTCGCCACTGCGCCCCCGCAATTGCATTTTGTACTTCAGATCCGCCACCGCCTTGGTCGCATCGAACTGAATGCCCCAAGCCTTGAGCAGCTTGTCCAGGGAGGAGCCGCCGCCGCCCATGTTCATCATCATCTGGTTCTGTTGCCGGTTATCCGCCAGGCACTGAGCATCAAGAAAAGCCAGCAGCTTGCCGCCCCGCATGATGAACTGATCAATGGCATACTGTGCTTTGTCGGTGATGTCTTTTGGAGCGATGACCACCAACAGCTTGACGTCGTCGTCAATCTTGTCCGCATCCATGCCGATGCGCTTGACGGTGAAGTCATGCTTCAGCTCCGTAACGATGGCCCAAGGCTGACTGCCCTGCTGGCCCATCTGCTGCATCATTGGATTGGACGGCATGCCGAATACCGGCAGAGGGCTCATTAAACCAATGGTCGGTTTCTCAGGGTTGGCGGCACGCACGATGGCGCGGGCCAGATCGTATTCAAGCAACCGTTCGCGATTGGGAGCCAGGAACGGGATGGATTGCACCTGATCCACGCATTTCACCGCGAGACCCAAGTAAAACTGGTCAGCGCCGGCCAGCGGTTGGGGCTCGATGCCGTCGAGTCGAGCGGAATCCTCTGCATCCGAATCCGGCTGCGGGTCGTACTTTTCGATGTTGAGTTTGCTGCCGGCCACCTGGCGATACTCCGCCAGCAGGTCCTCGACCTTGCGCGCAAAACCCTTGAGGAAAACCGTTTCGGGCGTCGCGCTTTCGCTTTGAGTGCAGTATAAGCGAATCGTGACCGGCGTATCCAGCTTCTTGAGGATCGCCTTCGTTCCGGCCGAGAGGGTGTAAGCCTTTTCTTGGGTCAGATCGAGCCGAGCGCGCAGCGCGCCAGCAATGAAGTTAAACGCAATCAATATGACCAGCATCACCAAGACGCCGATCGTCGAGTAGAGAATGGTTTGAAGTGTTTTCTTTTGCATTGAAGTCTCCCGGTTCAGCCTGCGCGATGAGTGCGCAGAATCACACTGGTCGTAAACAGCGAGAACCCGATGACCGACAGGAAGAACAGCAGGTCACGGAAATCGAGCACCCCTCTCTGGAACCCTTCGAAGTGGGTCATCACGCTGAATGACGCAACCAAATCCACCAAGCGGGGCGCCACCTGTTCCAGCACATTTATGACCGGCGGGAAACCGGCCAGGATCAAGAACAGGCATACCACCAACGAGATAATGAAACTAACGACCTGGCTCCGCGTCAGCGCCGAGGTGATACAACTGATCGCCAGGTACGCCCCCGCCATCAGCCAGCTTCCAATGTAGGCTGTCAGAATGACCCCGTTGTCAGGATCACCGAGGTAGTTGACGGTAATCACCACCGGGAACGTCAGCGCCAGGGCCAGGGCCAGGAAAAGCCACGATGCCAGAAACTTCCCAACGATGGCCTGCCACGCGGTGATGGGCATCGTCAGCAGCAGTTCGATTGTGCCCACGCGCCGCTCTTCGGCCCACAGCCGCATCCCTACCGCCGGCACCAGGAACAGATAGAACCACGGGTGCCAGTCAAAGAAAGGCCGCACCAAAGACGCCTCCTGCCGCTCGAAGAAGCCGCCCACGAAGAACGTGAAGAACCCGCATAGCAGCAGGAAGATCACGATAAAAACGTAAGCAATCGGCGACGTGAAATAGGCGCCCAACTCCCGTTTCGTAATGGTCCAAACATTGTGCCAGGCGTTCATTATGCAGCCTCCTTTGCCGTGTCGGGCATAGTAATACTCCGGAAAACCTCATCGAGCCGGCCTTCCTCGGTGTGTAGCTGCTCGACTTGCCAATCGTGGGCCGCCTCGCCGACAGCCGCCGCCAGCGCTCCGTTAGCGCCACTCTTGGGGAAAGCCCTGACCGTCACGCGCCCGTCCTTTTCATCCACCACCGTCACCCGCTTGACCAGCGGCACCTGATACAGTTTTGTACTCACCGTGCTGGCAGCGACATTCTTAACCCGCAGCGTCACCGCCCCGGACCATTCCGACTTCTGGCGCAACTCCTGAGGTGTGCCGTTGGCGACGATCTTGCCACGGTCAATAATGATCGCCCGCGTGCAGGCGGCATCCACCTCCTCCAAGATGTGAGTCGAGAAGATGATGGCCTTCTTCTCGCCCATCCGCCGGATCAATTGCCGCACCTCGTGCTTCTGGTTCGGGTCCAGACCATCGGTCGGCTCGTCCAGCACCAGCACGTCCGGATCGTGAATGACGGACTGGGCGAAGCAGGTACGATGGCGGTAACCTTTGGAAAGCGTCTCGACGCTCTGATGCAGCACCGATTCCAGGAAGCACATCTCGACGGCGCGGTTGACCGCCTGCTTCCGCGCGTCGCCGCGCAAGCCGCGGATCTCCGCCGCGAAATTGAGGAACCCAAACACCGTCATGTCCGTATAGGCCGGCGCGTTTTCCGGCAGGTAGCCGATCAACCGGCGAGCCTGAATCGCGTGTTCCACGATGTCGAAGCCCCCGACCGTCACCGTGCCAGCAGACGGCGGCAGGAAGCCGGTAATGACGCGCATGGTCGTGGACTTGCCGGCGCCGTTGGGGCCGAGGAATCCCAGCACCTCGCCCCGGCTCACGGCAAACGAGACGTCGTCCACCGCCCGTTTGGTCCCGAACATCTTCGCTAGATTTTGAACCTTAATCATATTGCTCTTTCTGAACTTCTTCCGAACCGACCGGTGTAGGTAACCAACTCAGGCTCAGATGTAAAGCGGTTTCTTCACCAAATCGCCTGCCCCCCCCGACTTCTATCCGGTGGGGCATTCTCGGGATTCTTGGATTGATTTCCCGTCCTGCCGTTCAAAAAAATCTCCTTCCGGAAAGGTCATACCTGGGTTGGCCAACCCGGCAGGCGAGTGGGGCCTGGCATCCGGATTTGCGCCTGACACAAATCGGCTACAGCAGCCCCTGGTAGGACAGCCAGAGCGCCCGGTAATATTTCATCACCCGCACTGGGTCCGTGCTGGCCGGGACTTCCGCCAGGCAGAAGCCCCTGAAGTTGATGTCGTTCAGGCGCGTGAGCAGCTTCCGGAAGGGATAATCCTCAATGAACAGGTCGCGCATGTGCACGCAGAAGATCTTGTCCTTGAGCAGGTCAAAGTTGTGGTCCCAGCCTTCGCCGTCGAGGTCGGTCGGATTACAGTTCCAGCACGCGCCGACGCTGGGATGGTTCGCCGTATCCAGGATGGTCTTGATGTGCGGCGGGAAGGATGTGCCGGAGCCGTGGATTTCGAGCCGAATGACCTGCCCATGGTCGCGGGCGAAGCCGCCCAGTTCGCCCAGTGCGCGTCCGATTTGGGCGAGAGTCTTCTCGACCGAGACCTCTTGCGGGAGCGCATTGGGACGCACCTTGATGCCGCCGGCGCCCACGTCGTGAGCCAGGCGGAGATACTCCCTTGTCGCCTCGACGTCCCTGCGCAGTTTGCCCTGGTCGGGAGTGTGGTAATCAAACGTGCTGCCCAGGCCGACCAGTTGGACTTTCGAATCCTCGAAGCGCTTTTTGACTTCCTTGCGCTGTTCGCTGGTGAGGTTGATCTCGACCTTGTGGGCGTGGCTGGTGCGCAGTTCCACGCCCTCAAACCCCGTCTCCTTGCAGTTCTTGATGATGGTGGGGATGTCCCAATCCCGAGCCAGGTTGTACGTGACCAGGCCCAAATGCATTTTGGGCGGCCGGACAACGAAACTGGCCGCCGCGGCGGCCGCCGTGCCGGAGGACAACTCCGGTGCCAGGCTCACCGCGCCCAGGGACAGACTGCTGGATCTGATGAACTGCCGACGACTGATCTTCATGAATGCAGGTTGTAACACACCCCGCGCTGCGTTGAATGTCTATTATTGAGTCACCTGGGAACCCGTGCACCCGCGGACCGTCCACTTCGCAGATGATAATACACAATGGCCGAGCCGGGTGAGTCTGGAATCTCAATCGGCAGCGCAGACAACGCCGCGCCAGGCAGAGTTCGCTGCTCCGAGGTGTCTTCAAAGGTGACCTGGTAACTTCGCCTGGAGGCGACCGCGCGGAGCGGTACTGTGGTCTTCACGTCTTTGCATTTGCCTCGCCGGAATACAATAGCGGCGCCAGCGCCCAGGTCGGGGCGGTGGAACTGGTAGCCGAACCAGGCCTCCTCGCTATCGCTGTGCGGGAACAACGGGTAGAAGTCTCCCACCATGTAGGGGCGAAGCTTACGGTAAATGGCCACCGTGCGGCGGACGTCTTCCTCGGTATTCGGGTCGGCTGTGCTGAGCTGGCCCCGGGCATTGCCGAGCACGAGAATATTGCCCGCCGTCATGGCGCTGCGGAACGCGTAGCTGGGCTCGTATGCGAAGTTGCCACAACCGTGCATCGGCACCCAGCGCCAAAGGCCGGCGTTCTGCAACTGGTCAGCGGTCAGGCCCGGCTTGCCGCTGCACTGCATGTCGCTATGCCAGAGCGGCACACCGCGAGTGAGACCTTCAAGGTCAATGCGCCGGCCGCCGCTGGCGCACAGGTCAATCACCAAGCCCGGGTGCCGAGCGCGCAAGTCATCCCACATGGCGTAGAGCCCTTCGACGTGCCTAATCTCGGTGATGCCCTGGCGGTCTGGCGTGTCGTTTCGGCGCCAAAAGCCCAGCGGCTCGATGTTGAAATCCCAACGCACCCAGCCAAGGCGCGCGGCGGAGACTTGTATATCAACGTAGTCCGTCAGCCAGCGCCGGGCCTTCTCATCGTGCAGGCGGAACAGCTTGCTCCATTCCTTGTCGGGCGGCATGACCCACTCCGGGTGCTCGCGGTCAATGCGGCTGCCGGGGTGGACGCGTTCAGGCTCGAACCAGAGCAGGTAGTTCAGTCCGGCGGCGCGGGCAGCGTCGCCAATGGGCTTGAGCCCGCGCGGGTATTTAACCGGGTCCGGCTCCCACGTGCCGGTGCCCTCGGGGAAGCCTATCGGATACCACTGTTGCGGATCCATATCCGACCACAACACCTCGATGCCACGCCGTGCCAGCGGCTGCATAACGCCGAGGTGCGGCGCCTCATAAGAACCGTCCGGGGCAGTCCAGTTGACGCTGGCACAAATGGGCGACAGCACCAGCTCACCGTTGTGGCGCGGCAGGTAATGCGCCATCAGGACCTGCCGAAACAGGTTGTTCCCGCGGATGGGCTTGTCACCCTGCCAAAACACCAGCAGCATGCGCGGCGTTCGGATGCTTTCGCCCGGGTGCAGCTTGCTGTGCAAGATCTGCTGCCCCGCTTGCGCGACGAGGCTTCCCTGGGGCGAGCGACGGAAACGCGCTTCCCATTGCCCGGACCAGCCGACGGCCAACGCGACCCCACCGTCGGCCCAAGCCAGGTTAAAGAACGGCATGACCCCGTCGGACGACCGCCCGCCAATCGGCGCATACACCAACTCGTTCGTACTGCGCGGCGCCAACACATCCGCCATCGGCGCGAAGCTCCAAGCCGAGTTCTTCTCCCCCGCCGAGTGGTGGACCACAACGCCCGACTGCACCGGGGTCTTCAGCTCCAAGGCCAGCGGGAAAACCTTTTCCAGGACGGGCGTGTCCTGCGTGCCGCCGTTCTCGAAGTGGAGCACCCATTCAACAGCGGGAAAGGCGTCATACTCGGTGGCTTCACAGCGCACGCGCAGTCCGGTCGCCGGGTCCGTGCACGTGAGCGTCCGCAGAATCCGGCCGGCCTGCGGCTTTGCGCGCTGGCGCTCCAGCTTCCACGCCGGGATCAACTCCCGGGCGGGACGTCCGCCATAGGTGAACGCAAAGGGGAGCGCGCTGGCTTTCCCGTCGAAGTGCTGCGCCGCCCATCGGCGCCTCAGTTTGAGCTCCGCAGGAGTCGCCGGTTCCGCGTGGGACGGGAAGGGGCAGCCAGCCAGAAGCAGCAAGGCCAGGCATGCCAAAGCCTTTCTGATGGCGCCAGGCCTTGCAGGCCGAAGCCGCAGCAGCAGACGCGTGGCAGATCTGGGCAGGAAGCCGGACAGTCCGGCATCACGAGACCCGCGGCACTTCGCCACGGTCCCAAGCCTGCCGCAGAGACCTTCTTGAGAGATCCCAGATCGCATTGTTCCGAAAGGATGACGTGAACGGCGCTGTGAGTAAAGCCCGATCCGGCAGAACCGCCCTCACCGATTGCGGTCTTGAGTCACTTCAACCTCCTGAGAAGACCGGCAAGCTCAAGGTTGGGCGGGTTGGACGATGGAAATCACCAACGCCTCGGGCAGAAGATACTTGCGCGCAACGGCCTTGAGCCGATCCAGCGTCACCGCCTCGTAGCGCGCGTCCTCGGTTTCGGTGTAGGCGTAACCCAAACCGTAGAGTTCATCGAGAGCGGTCGCGGTGGCAAAGCCGCCGAGGTCCTGGCGGGCAATCTTGCGCTGGCCAATGATTTTGGCCTTGGCACGCTTGAGTTCCTCGGCGGTGAGCCCCTCCGTGCGCAGGAGTTCGGCTTCTTTGAGCAGTTCGGTCTCCACCAGCGCGGCCTGGTCGGGGGCAGTGCCGGCATAGAACGCGAAGTAGCCAGGCGCCAGGCCAACGATGTTTTGCGCGCCGACGTAATACGCCAGCCCGAGCTTTTCGCGAATGCGCAGGAACAGGCGCGAGCCGAGATCGCTGCAAGCCTCATGCAGCAGGTCAAGCGGGTAGCGGTCGGCCTCAAGGAGGGTCGTGCCGCGGTAGCCAATGACCAGCACCGCCTGCTTCTTGTCCCGGGTCTCGGTGACGCGCTTCATCGAGTCCAAAGTCCACAAGCCCGCGTCCAAAGCCGGCTGCGGAGCGGCCTTCCAGACAGCGAATGCTTGCTCGACGGCAGTCCGGACCTGGTCGGTTTGGATGTCCCCGTAAATAGCCAGAACGCAATTGCTGGGGCGGGCGAACCGATCGTAGAAGGCCTGAAGATCGGCAACCTGGATGTGCTGCACGCTGCGCTCGGTGCCAAGCACGTCGAGACCGTAACCGCTGCCGCCGAACAGGGCGCGGCGCATGGCCAGCGCAGCGCTGTGAAGCAGGTGGTCTTTCTGATCCCGGATGGCGGCCAATTGAACCTCCCGCTCGCGATCCAATGCCGCGGCAGGAAAGGCCGGGTTGAGCAGCACGTCAGCCAGCAGATCGAGACCGGCATGAAAATCGCCGTTCAAGACCTCGGCATTGACGCCGAAGCTGTTGTTTCCGCCGTAGCTTTCAAGGCTGCCACCAACAGATTCGATTTCCCGCGCGATATCTTCGGCGGAACGCCGCGCGGTGCCCTTGAGCAACAGTTTGCCGGTCAACTGGGTAACGCCGTTAGTCTCCGTGGTCTCGGCGAGCACCCCGCCTTTGAATACAGCGCGGAACTCCACAAAGGGCAGGCGGTGGTCCTCCTTCACCAGCAGGCGCAGGCCGTTGGCAAGATCGAACTTCTGCACCGGATGGTCACGGGCAGTCTCGCTGGCTATGGCCGGCCTGGGCGCGGTGCCGGCGGGCAGCAGCGAGTAGAGTGTGCGGTTCTCCGGCGCGAGATATTCGCGAGCAACGCGCTGGACGTCGGCCGGATTGACGCGCTTGACGGCCGCCAGGTAGCGCTGGGAAAAGTTCAGGTCATTGGCCGCCAGCCAGCTTCCGCCCAAGTCCTGCGCCTGCCCTTGCATCGTTTTGCGCGAGGCAAGCGTGCCGGACACGAACTGCTTCACGGCCTTGCTCAGCTCATCCGGCGGCACCGGGGCCGCCTTCATCTTCTCGACTTCGTCCAGCATGGCATCGCGCGCGGCAGCGAACTTGTCCGCGTCCGCCATCGCGCTGAGGCCGAACAAGCCGGCCAGGCCGGGACTGTAGGTCCAGGCCTCGACCGAGTGCGCCAGGCCCTTCTTCTCGCGCACGGACTGGTAGAGCCGCGAACTGCGGCCCTGGCCGAGCAAGGCGGCCAGCACATCCAGAACCGGCACATCCGGGTGGCGCAAATCGGGGATGTGCCAGGCAACATGGAAGTGGCCAAGCTCAATGGGTGCTTCTTCGATGACCTCGCGCGGGGCGGTCTGCTTGGGCTCATCGGGCAGGACGATCGGCGGCACCGCCCGGGCCTTGGTCTTCCCATAAGCCTCACGTATCTGGGACACAACCGCGTCAGGCTTCACATCGCCCGCCACGACGTAAAAGACATTGTTGGGGGCGTATTTCTCCTGGTAATAGCCCCGAATATCCTCCGGCTTAAGCTCGTTGAAGATGTCCGGGTAGCCGATGACCGTAAACCGACAGGGGCTGCGGGTATAGGCGGTCTCGAACAGCCGGCGGCCGGCGCGACGCGCCGGGTCGTCCGTGTTCATATCCATCTCGCGCAGGATGACCTGCTGTTCCTTGGCCAACTCGTCCGGCGGCAGAGTCGCGTGCTGCATGATGTCGCACAGGACATCGAGGGCGACATACGCGCCGGTATTCGGCACATCAATGTGGAAGACTGTGCGGTCGAATGAGGTGTAGGCGTTCATGTAGCCGCCAACCTCCTGGATCTCCTGGTCAATGCGGCTGCCAGGACGCGTGCTGGTCCCCTTGAAGAGCATGTGCTCAAGCACGTGCGACAGGCCCGCCCCCACCCATTTGCCCTCGTGAATACTGCCGGCCATGCACCAGGCCTGGGCCGAAACGACAGGCGCGCTGTGGTCTTCGCGGACGATGATAGTCAGGCCATTGTCGAGCGTGGTCAGGGTCACGCCCGGCGGGATGGCGGGGATGGGGTCAGCGGCAGTTGAATCAGGGGGCATGCCGAAGCGCGCCTAAGATTTTGCCTCGGCGGCCTGGGCTGCCTGTTTGCTGCTGGGCAGGAACGGTTTGACGAACGCCTCGTCGAAGTCGTAACCGCCCGCAAAGTCCGCCCGGCTATCCTTGCTCGTCTTTGCCAGCCAGCCCACCGCGATCATGTTGAAGACAATCTCTCCGAAGTCCTCGCACCGGCGCATCCCCCATTCTTCCAACACCGTTTTGGTCATTGGCCCGAACTGTTGCAGGGCGAAGTCGCGGATGCCGGCCAGCAGTTCCTGGCCTGTGACATGGCGGATGCGCCCGCGGGGGTTCCTGGCAATGGTCTTCTGCGTGTGCTCCAGCGCCTCGCGAACAAAGAGGTAGGCCTCCCGGTGATAGCGCGGGTCTTTGGCCTGAATGTTGGCCAGGGCCTGTTCAAAACTGACTTCTTGCATGTTAGGGCTCTGATATCTCGGCCGCTTGCACTGGCGGATGCGCCGTCCTATACGCTTTGACGGCCCAACCGGTCAGCAGCAGGCCCAGAATAACGCACAGCGCTATCTGCTCCTGCTTTGTCAAGTGGCTCACGGACAGAAATATACCGTAGCGGCCGAGGGCGTCAATCGCGAGCTCATTCCTCGCCCCGGCCTGCCCCGATAACAGTAACGGCGACCGTCCGACGGCGCGCCCGGACATCGCATTCGAGATGAAACACCTGCTGCCACGTGCCCAACACGAGCCGGGCATCTTTGACGGGAACTGTCAGCGACGGGCCGAGCAGTGTCGCCTGAAGATGAGAATGGCCATTGCCGTCGTGCCAGGCGTGCTCGTGGCCGTAATCGCGGCTGGCCGGAATAAGCCGGTCCAACACGGCTGGCAAATCCTCCTCCAACCCCGGCTCCCATTCAATGGTGCCGATGGCGCCGGTGCTGCCAACGTTGAAGATGTGAACAACGCCCCGGCACACCTTCGACTCGCTGACAATCCGATTCACGTCCTCCGTCAGATTGTGCATGTCCCCATGCCCTGACGTTTGGACCTGTATTTCGTCCTGGTAAATCATACGAGTGCTCTGTCAAAAGCCCTCCCGGGATCACACTGCCACGATATTCACGAGCTTCTTGGGCAGCACAATCACCTTCCGAATCGTCTTGCCCTCGATGAACGGCTTTGCCTTCTCGGAAGCCCTCGCGGCAGCTTCCAAGTCGGCTTGGGATGCGTTGGCAGGCACCTTGATAACGTCGCGCAGTTTGCCATTGATCTGGACCGGGATCTCGAGGGTGTCCTCGACCAGCAAGGCCGGGTCAAACTTCGGCCACGGAGCGTGGCTCAGTGCGGAGTGCGGAGTGCGGAATGCGGAGTGGAGCTTTGCCCAAAGTTCTTCGGCGATATGCGGCGCAAAAGGTTGGAGCAGGATGAGGAACTCACGCAGAACGGCAACCGGCTTGGCGTCCCACGTCATCGCCTCGTTAATGAAGACCATGAGAGCGGAGATCGCCGTGTTGAACCGCAGGCCGTCCAGGTCTTCGGTCGCCTTCTTGATGCAGGCGTGAAGGGCCTTTAGCTGAGCCGCGCTCGGCTGGCTGTCGCCGATGCCGGGAGCAAGGCGTATGCCCGCCAGCAATTCCGGCCCTCGCTGGGGCTCGGCAGTCAGCGCCTGCTCGAACTCAGTCTCGCTCTGCTCGTCCACGAACATCCGCCAGACGCGTCCAAGGAACCGATAGACGCCTTCCACGCCCTTGGTGCTCCACGGTTTCACCATCTCCAGCGGCCCCATGAACATCTCGTAGAGCCGGAAGGCATCCGCCCCATACTCCACGAGGATGTCGTCCGGGTTGATGACGTTGCCCCTAGACTTGGACATCTTCTGGCCGTCCTCGCCCAGGATCAGCCCCTGGTTGACGAGCTTGAAAAACGGCTCCGGCGTGGAGACGTGACCGAGATCATAGAGCACCTTGTGCCAAAAGCGGGCGTAAAGGAGGTGCAGCACAGCGTGCTCGGTGCCGCCGACGTAGAGGTCCACGCCTGGCGTAGGCAGCGCCTTCGCTCCGCACTCCACACTCCCCAGTCCGCACTCCACACTCCGGACGGCGCCCATCCAATAGCGCTCGGCTTCGGGACCGCAGAAAACGCGGCTGTTCTGGGCGTCCAGGTAGCGGAGGTAGTACCAGCAACTGCCAGCCCATTGGGGCATGGTGTTGGTCTCCCGCATCGAACCGTCGGACAGGTTCAGCCACTCCTTCGCGCGCGCAAGCGGGGGTTGGCCATCCGGCGTGGGCTTGTAATCCTCGAGCGGTGGCGGCAGCAGCGGCAGCGCGGATTCAGGAAGCGCTTCGTGGTACGCCCGGCCATCCGGCCCGGTCTTCCAGATGATGGGGAACGGCTCCCCCCAGTAGCGTTGGCGGCTGAACAGCCAGTCGCGCAGCTTGTAGTTGATGGTCTTCTTGCCCAGCCCTTTGAACTCCAGCCAGGCGGTGATCTTGCGCTTTGCTTCGGGTGTGGGCAGTCCGCTGATTGAAATGTCAGCGCTGGCGGAGTTCACCGAGACGCCATCTTCGACGTAGCCGTGCCAGTCAACGCCTGCCGGCGGCTCAACGACCTGTACAATGGGCAGACTGAACTTCGTGGCAAACTCGAAGTCGCGCATGTCGTGTCCCGGCACGGCCATGATCGCCCCCGTGCCGTAGCTGATGAGCACGTAGTCCGCAATCCAGATGGGTATCTTCTCCCCGTTGACCGGGTTGATGGCGTAGCCGCCGGTGAAGACGCCGGTCTTCTCTTTGGCCAGCTCCGTGCGTTCGAGGTCGCTCTTCTTGGACACTTCGGCCTTGTAAGCTTCAACTTGCTGGCGCTGCGCCGGGGTGGTGATTGTGTCCACCAGTTTATGCTCGGGAGCCAGCACCATGTAGGTCGCGCCGTAGAGCGTGTCCGGGCGGGTGGTGAACACGCGAATGCCTTTCTCGCACTCCGCACTCCGCACTCCGCACTCCGCAATCGCAAAGTCCACCTCCGCCCCTTCCGATCGCCCGATCCAGTTGCGCTGCATCTCCTTGAGCGAGTCGCTCCAGTCTATGGCCTCCAGGTCCTGCAGCAGCCGCTCGGCATACGCGGTGATGCGCAACATCCACTGGCGCATCGGCTTGCGCGTGACGGGGAAGCCGCCCACCTCGCTCTTGCCGTCCACGACTTCCTCGTTGGCCAGCACGGTGCCAAGCTGCTCGCACCACCAGAC
>CAZHEW010000010.1:0-22008 GCA_964531815.1 uncultured Verrucomicrobiota bacterium | reverse complement strand
GAGCGGCCAGGCGCGGCGCGAAGACTTCGTCGTGCACGGCGCGCGGGCGTTGCTGGAGGCGCTCAGCCGGCGCGGGCTCACCCTGGTTATCCTGAGCGGGACAATCGAACACCAGGTCAAGCAGGAGGCGGAACTGCTTGACCTGGCGCGGTATTTCGGCCGCCACATTTACGGCGGCACGGCTGACGCGGTCCAGTCTTCCAAGCGGGCGGTCATTGGCCGCCTGTTGCGCGAGGAAGGGATCACGGGCGAACACCTGTTGTCCTTCGGCGACGGACCGGTCGAGATCGCGGTGACGAAGGAGGTGGCCGGCCTGGCGGTGGGCGTGGCAAGCGACGAGGAGCAGAATGGCTCGGGAGTGCTGCAGCCGCAGAAGCGCGAGGTGCTCTCCGCGGCGGGAGCCGACGCGCTGATTCCCGATTACCGCGACGGCGCGGCCCTGCTCGAGTGTATCCTGACGCAATGAACGCATTCCCTGAACCCCTGGACCTGACAAAGGTCAAGGTGCGCCCGCTGGCGGAGCGGCAAAGCTTGAGCGCGCTGGAACAAATCCTGGTTGATCCCGGCCAGCCAGCGCCCGCCTGCGACCCGGCGGCGCTTGGAACGGTCCGCGAGTGCGCGCAGCGCGTCGCGGCGGCTCGCCAGCGCCAGGCCAGCGTCATCCTCATGTATGGCGCACACTTGATCAAGAACGGGGCCATGGCTATCGTGAACCGCCTGATCGCGGGCGGCTGGGTGACACACCTGGCAACCAACGGGGCGGGAACGATTCATGACTGGGAGCTGTCATTCCTCGGGCGCACAGAGGAAAGCGTGCGGCAGAACGTGGCGACGGGCTCCTTCGGCACATGGGACGAAACGGGCCGCTGCCAGCACCTGGCGCTGCTGGCCGGCGCCCTGCGCGGCGAAGGCTACGGCCGCAGCCTGGGACGGTTTATCTGCGAGGATGGCCTGACCCTGCCCGCCACCGGGTCGCTGGAGCAATCGCTGCGCGACCACCCGGCCGATCCGCTTGCGCCCGCCTGGGCTGAGCTGCTCCAGGCGATGCTGGTCCATCGGCTGCCGGCGGGGCGGATCGCCGTGCCGCACCGGTGGAAGGAGACTTCGATCCTGGCGGAGGCATTCCGCCGGGACCTGCCGCTGACGGTGCACCCCGGCATCGGCTACGACATCATCGCGACGCATCCCATGTTCAGCGGGGCGGCGATTGGCCGGGCGGCGGCGGCGGATTTCCGCTTGTTCAGCCGCGCCGTCGAGGGCCTGGATGGCGGCGTGGTGCTGTCCGTGGGCTCCGCAATTATGGCGCCGCAGGTGTTCGAGAAGAGCCTCAGTTGCGTCAACAATCTGCGCCTGCAGGCGGGCCGCCCGGTTGTGCACGGGCACGAGTTCTACGTCGTGGACATACAGGACGGCGGGAAGTGGGACTGGTCGAAAGGCGAACCGCCCAAGACCAGCCCGGCCTACTACCTGCGCTTCTGCAAGAGCTTCTCCCGCATGGGCGGCAGGATGAACTACGTCCAGTGCGACAACGTCGCGTTCCTGCATAACCTGCTCCAGTCCTTGTCGGCGTAGGACCCATGGATTCCACGCGCTTCAATGCCATCGTCGGGAGCTACGCCGGGCTTCGGCTCGCCGTGCTGGGCGACTTCTGCCTCGACCGTTACCTGGAGATTGACCCGGCGCGGCGGGAGACTTCGCTGGAAACCGGCCTGCCGGTCCACAACGTCGTGAACGTGCGCGCGCAGGCGGGCGCCGCAGGCACAATCGTGAACAACTTGTCGGCGCTGGGTGTGGGGACAATCTTCCCCATTGGCTTCGCAGGCGAGGACGGCGAGGGGTTTGAGCTGCAGCATGCCTTGGAAAAGCGTCCGGGCGTTCGGCTGGAGTCTTTCGTTCAGACGGTGCAGCGGCGGACCTTCACATACTGCAAGCCGCTGGTCGTCGCGCCAAACCAGGCACCCGTCGAGCTGAACCGGCTGGACCTCAAGAATTGGACGCCAACCCCGGCGCTGCTTCAGGGATTGCTGGCGGGGCGCCTGAAGAGTGTCGCCGGGAAAATCAACGCGCTGATCATCCTGGACCAGGCGGACGTGCCGGAGACGGGCGTGGTCACGCCCCGAGTGCTTGAGACCGTCAAGGATCTCGCGCAGCAGCGGCCTGACCTGGTGATTCTCGCCGACAGCCGGCGCGGGTTGCGCGGCTTCCCGCCTGTCACCTTCAAGATGAACGCGGCAGAGCTCTCGGCCCTCATAGGGATCACGGGCGAGTTGAGCCTGGAACAGATCAAGCAAGCCGCCGCCGAACTGGCGCGCCGGAACGGGCGGTGCGTGTTCGTGACGCTGGCGGAGCGCGGCATCGTCGGCGCCGCGCCGGGCGGCGAGGTGGAGCACGTCCCTGCGCTGCCTCTCCGTGGCGAGATTGACATCGTCGGCGCCGGCGACGCGGTGACGGCGAACCTGGCGGCGGCGCTGGCGGCGGGCGCCGCCCTGCGCGAGGCGCTGGAAATTGCCAATGCGGCGGCTTCGGCAGTGATTCATCAACTCGGCACCACGGGCACGGCGGACGTTCCGGACATTCGCGAGCGGCTGGCGGTGCCGTGAGCTCTGGCCCGCCCTCATCGTGCCCGCGGCGGAAAGGCGGCACCGGTTTCGCGGCTGGTTAAGCGTTCGCGCAAGGACAACGGAAAAGCGGGAGGCCGACATGTGTTTTCGGGTGTTTTCAGGTTGCGAGGAAGCCGGCAAAGGCGGATAGTACCGGCGTGGCAACTCCAGAGTGCGTTACGCCTGTCTTTGCCAAGCGCACGGGCAGCCGAAGGCGAGTCGGCGCATTCACCCTGATCGAGCTGTTGGTGGTCATCGCCGTCATCGCCATTCTGGCGGCCCTGCTGCTGCCGGCCTTGGCTTCCGCCAAAGAAAAGGGTAAACGCGCCGCCTGCAAGAGCAACCTGCGCCAGACCATTCTTACGGTCCACATGTACGGGATGGACTTCCAGGACTACGTGCCCGACGGCCGCGACAACCAGAACCCGCCCCAATGGCACGCCATTCGCATCAACAGCGTGACCTATACGAACATGATCCGCTACACGGGCAACTTTAAGATCATGGACTGTCCGAACTTCACCTACGGGAGCTTCAAACGCTACGCGAACATCTATGGCTACCTGATCGGCTACGCGTATCTCGGCCATGCCCTGGCCGGGCCCACGGCCAGTTACTGGCCGCGGACCTCGCCCGATTACTGGCGTTCCCCCCTGAAGACCACCGAATCCGGCACCAACTTCATCGTCGCGGACGCCAATGTCTGGGGCATTTCTTCGGTCTCGGCGCCGCATGGCAGGACGGGGCCAATGAATCGCACCAGCCCTGCCTCCCCCAACATCCCGGCCACTTTCATCAACAACGCTGCTGCAACCGACACGCCGCAGAGCATTGGCGGAGCCGGCGGCAATGTCGGGCTGCTCGACGGTTCGGTCGCCTGGAAGAACATGCGGCAGATGCACAGACGCTACGCGTCCTCCTACTCCGGCTATTTCGGGTACTGGTGAGCAGCCCGGCTCAGATACGGCGGCTGGGACCCGGGCCAGGCTACCAACTGCCCTCGGCCAGCAACTCCGTCACCTTCTTGGCGAGGTCGGCAGCAAGCAGGGGCAGCGCCTGACGCTCGCTGCTGCTCAAATCGCTCGTGACGCGGATAAGCGTCTTGCCTGTGACCGGCTCGTCGAGGATCACTTTTCCGGTGCTGCGCTCGCGCGCGGTTACCTGCGCGGTGAGTTCGATCCGGAAATCCCGGACGGTGAGAACATCGTGCGCCGCAAAGCTGGCCTCGTGCCGGTGGTAGCGAATAACCGACCCGCTGACCACGATGTCCCCGTCGTCGTGGGAGGCGAGCCGGTAGGTGCCGTCGCGCTGCAGTTGCTTGCGCAGTTGCGCGGTGACGGCATCTCCCAGACGGGGTTCGAGCGTCTGGTTGGCAAAGGGCTGAACTTCCACTGATTTCTCGCCCGCGGCCAGGCCGTTGACGGGGCCCATCCGGTAACCCGCGCACCCGCTCGTGCCGAGCACGGCCAGACAAGCCAGCAGCCAGCAAGAGAACCGCATGTTACTTGTTGGCCCCTTCCTCGAGCCGCGGCTTGAGCAGTGCAATCCGTTCCCGCGCCTCAGTCGCATAAGGTGAGTTCGGATCCTGCACCAGGACCTCGTTGTAGTAAATTCGGGCGCTGTCCCACTTCTTGCGTTTCTCGTAGAACCGGGCGGCCATGAAATTGCCGCGCGCCTGTTCGGCCCGCAGCGAACCGATGATTTCTTGAGCCTGGGGGACGCGCGGGTCATCGGGGTAGAGCGCCATGAAATCAGTGAACTTGGCGACGGCGCGTCCGGCGGTGGTTTGGTCGCGCTCGGCATTGAGCGCCTGTTTCTGGCAGGCGAGGCCGGACTGGAAGAGGGCTTCGGAGGCGACCTTGGGCCGGTCATAATAACGGTCTGCGGCGAGATCGTAAGCCTGGACGGCGGCGGGATAATCGGGAGCCTTGAAGCAGAGGGCCTTCTGTTTCTCCCGTGCGTTACCAATCTTCAACTGCGCCTGGGGGGCGACGTCGCTGTAGGGCCCGGTCTTCACGATGCCCGCGTACATCTGGCCCGTGCGCTCCATGGACCGGTAGGGAATAAAGCCCCAGAGCTTGAAGCGTTTGCCGGCGAGGTATTGGTCGGCAATCTCGTATTGGCGCTGGCGGATCTGCTCGAAGCTCGCAAACTTCGGCTGCTTCTCCAGGAGTTTCTGGTACTCTTTGAAAGCCTTCTCCGCTTTGCCCGTTGCATCATAACAGCGGGCCACAAGGTACTGCGCCTGGGGAGCGTAATCGGAGGTGGGCCATCTCGCGGTCAGGTAGCGTGAGGCCTTAAGCGCAAGGCCGTAGCCCTGCCTGTCGAAAGCGGCCTGGGCAACCTCCAGTTGCTCCCTGGCAGACGGCCGCTGCCATCTGCCTTCGGCACCGTAAGGCTCGTAGGTCCAGCCTTCTCCCGGACGATAAACCAGCGGCGCCGGCGAGCGAAACGGAAAAGCCAGCAGGCAGACCGCAATAAGCACCAGACGAAAGGACCGGCAGTTCATGGGGCCACGCTAACAATGCCCGCCCAGGGAGTCAAGGCAGCCTGCAGCCCAAGTCCCGGATCCCCGTCCGGCCGCAATCCGGGCGGGCTGGGCGTGGGCGCCCCGGATCGCATACTAGCCCCGATAGACGATGAGCACGCCGAAGTCCTGGAGCAGCTTCTGCGTGCCAATGTCCAAGTGCGTATAGACGATGGTCGTGAGGCTGATCATGTTGGCCTCGCCGACCTTGCCCAGGAAGTTCGTCACCACCTCGTCAAACTTGTCGTGCCCCACCTCGATGCAGTCGGTGTGTTTGATGGTCTTGATGCGGATCTTCTTGTCGGTGTCCTTGGCCGCGACATCCAGCGGCCGGAGCGGCTTTTCGATCAGGCTCTCGCTGGGGGTCTTGTGGACCGGCACGCGCAGGTGCATTTCCACCTTTGCGGCTGCGGAGGAGGCGATGGGGTTGACAGGATGAACCTCAACGCGCGGCGCGCCGGGAGTGCTGTCGAGTCCGGGCCGGTTGGGCGTCAGTTCCGGCTCCGGAATAACGATGAGCTCTCCACAGGAGGGGCAGTTGATTTCCGTCCCGGCTCCCGTGCTGTCAACGGCCAATTCCTGTTCGCATTTCGGGCAATTAAACACTACATCCATAACGTCTGGCCTTTCGTTCACTCGGTCCAACGGCACGATAAGCGCCCGCCCCAAAATGGCAACCCCAAAGTTCTGCCAGCCCGGGCTGCCGCCTGCCGGGCTTCGGTCATGCCGCCTACTGGTAGGTCTGCTCGAGCTGCTTCATCCGCGCCCAGACGGGCGAGGACGACGTGAGGCGCTCTTTGACGGTGGCAAACACGCGCCTGGCTTCCGCCGGGTTTTCACGCGCCACGGCCACGCAGTAATCCAGCTCGATCCAGGCCCTGCGCGGGTCCTCGACGTTCGCGGCGTTAACCTTCAGCCAGGCTTCAAGTCCCGCGGCGCCCCGTTTCTGGGCCGTCTGCAAACTTTCCTGGAGTTCGAAGGGCAGGCCCGGCAATTGTTCGCCCATCACCATGGCCGCCGCGTCCTGTTTCTGCCTGGTCTCCTCCTCGTTCTTCACCTTCTCCCAGTACAGGAACAGTTCCCAGCTTCCCCAGATGGCTCCCACGATAAGGAGGGCTGCAATTAGCTTCGTCATGATTCTTCAATCCGTTCGATCCGCGCGCCCAACTGGCGCAGCTTGCCGTCAATGTTCTCGTAACCGCGGTCAATGTGATACACGCGGTTAACCTGTGTGGTGCCGCGGGCGGCCAAACCGGCGATCACCAGCGCGGCCGAAGCCCGCAAATCGCTGGCCATAACGGGTGCGCCGCTCAGCGGCTTGCCACCCTTTACAATCGCACTTGGGCCCTCAATTTCAATGTCCGCGCCCAGGCGCGTCAGCTCGCTGACGTGCATGAACCGGGACTCGAATATCCGTTCTGTGATAATGCTGATGCCGGGGGTCAGCGCCATGAGCGCCATCACCTGGGCCTGGACGTCGGTCGGAAAACCCGGGTAGGGCAGAGTGGTGATATCCACCGGTTTCAGGCGGCGGGCGCGGCGGATGACGATGTCCGCGCCGCAACGCTCGATGCCCACGCCGGCATCCTTCAGCTTGTCGAGCACGGCACGCATGTGCTCGGCCCGCGCACCACGCAACGTGACCTCGCCATGGGTGGCGGCGGCGGCGATGGCATAGGTGGCGGCCTCGATGCGGTCAGGAATGACCTCGTGTTCGGCGCCGTGCAATTGCTTGACGCCGGTGATGGTCACGGTGGGGCTGCCGGCGCCGGAAATCTGCGCGCCCATCGCGTTCAGGAAGTCTGCCAGGTCCACCACCTCCGGCTCGCAGGCGGCGCTTTCGATGACGGTCACGCCTTCGGCCAGCGCGGCGGCCATCATCACGTTCGCCGTGCCGAGCACCGTCGAGCCGGCGCGGCCGCCCAGGAAAATCGCGGAACCGACCAGGCGTTTGGCGCTGGCATGAACATAGCCAGCCTCGATCGTGACCCTTGCGCCGAGGGCCTGGAAGCCTTTGAGGTGCAGGTTGATGGGCCGGGCGCCAATCACGCACCCGCCCGGCAGTGAGACACTGGCCTTCTTCAAGCGGCCCAGCAGCGGTCCCATGACGCAGACCGAGCCGCGCATCTTCCGGATCAAATCGTAGTCGCCCGCGCCCTTGATCTTCCTGGCCTGGGTGCGGATGGTGTCGCCCTCGAAGCGCACATCGCTGCCGAGCCACGTGAGTATCTGGCCCATGAACCTCACATCGCTCAGGTGCGGGACACGGCGGATCACGCAAGGCTCGGCGGTGAGCAGCGTGGCGGCCATAATCGGCAGCACGGCGTTCTTGGCGCCGCCGATTGTGACTTCCCCGTGCAGCGGCACCGCACCTTTGATCAAAAGACTATCCATGCAATCTCAATCATTCAGCCGGTCGCCGAGCGACCAGGATTCTTGGCCGGCGAGTGTAGTCCTCCGCAATCGTCTCGACAATCCAGTTCTGCTCCTCGAAGATTGGGCGCAAGAGCCCGGCCTGAGCGTCGCCGAATTCCAGCATCAGGCGGCCATCCGGGTTGAGGAACCTCGCCGCTTCCGCCGCCAGGCGGCGCCCGTAATCCAGCCCATCGGCGCCGCCGTCCAACGCGCCGCGCGGGTCGTGGTCCCGCACTTCCGGCTGCAGGCTGGCGATTTCCTCGCTGGGAATGTAAGGGGGATTGCTGATGATCAGGTCAAAGCGGGCGTCCGGCGGCAAGGCGGCGAAGCCGTCCCCCTCGAGGAAGCGAATGCGCGCCGCGCCGCCGTGGCGGGCGGCGTTCTCGCGGGCCATCGCCAGGGCTTCGGGGGAGACATCCACAGCCCAGATCTCCGCGGCCGGGCACTTGCAGGCCAGGGCAATCGCCAAACAGCCGCTCCCGGTGCCGAAATCCAGGGCGGTTGCCGGGCGAGATTGGACCGCGGGAAGCTGGTTGAGGAAGGTCCAGCCACGCTCAGCGAGCAGCTCCGTTTCAGGCCGGGGAACCAGCACATGCCGGTTCACAGCAATCTCAAAACCGCAGAACGAGGTGGACCCGACAATATGCTGCAAGGGCTCGCGCTGGCCGCGGCGCGTAATCAACCCGCGGAAAGCGTCCACTTCTCCCGCCGCCAGCACGCGCTCGAAGCTCAGATACAGCTTCATGCGCGGCACCTTGAGCAGGTGCGCCAACAGCAACTCCGCTTGCAGGCGCGGCGAGTCCACCCCCTTCTTCGCCAGAAACTCCGCACTGCGTTGAATCGATTCCAGGACTGTCACCTGGACGATGCTACGTGCCCGGGGCAGGGTTCAAAGCCTAAACTGAGCCATGTGGAAGCTATGGGGGCGTCTGGGCGGCGGCCTGGGAATGCTGGCTTGCACACGCGCCGCAGCCGACCAGTCCGAGAGGGGCACTCTTCTGGCCGCTTACGCGGGCGGACTCTAAAGCAGAAAGGCGGAGGAAACTCCTCCGCCTCTGCAATCGTATTGACTCGTTCCCGCTTACTTGGCGCCCAGGATTGCATCCTTGGCGGCCTTGGCGACGCGAAACTTGACGACGCGCTTGGCAGGGATCTTGATCTGCGCGCCCGTGGCCGGGTTACGGCCGAGGCGAGCCTTGCGATGGACGAGCACCAGTTTGCCCAGGCCCGGCAGCGTGAAGCTGTTCTTGGCCTGCTTGTAGGCCAGCGCCACGAGCGCTTCCAGACAAGCACCCGCCTGCTTCTTCGTGATCCCGACAGTTTCCGCAACAGATGCGACAGTTTGTGATTTAGTTAATGCTTTTGCCATATAAAGGCCGCATGGGTAGCAGCAGAACGCCGCGGGCGCAAGCCAGAAACGCATTTTGCAAAAGGTGCCGTTACCGCCAACCGGGAGACCGGCGCCGCCCCGCACGGGAGGGTGCAACCACGCCGCAGGTTTATGGAAGCGCCTGGACGCGGTAGAACTTGATGGAGTTGGTGCCGGCCGTGTCGAGGCACGCAGCCGTCGGGGCGGCGGCGGTGACGACTCCACTGATGGGCACGAAGTCGGCGGCCAGGCTGGTTGTGGCCCAGACACGGTAGGTCTTGCCTGAGATGCTTGACCAGGTCAGGAGGTTGCCGTCGGCGAGGCTGAGGATGCGCAACGCGGAGTTCGCGTCAAGCGGATCGGTGCCTGCCAACTCCTCGGCGGTGTTGCTCATGCCATCGCGGTCGTAGTCTGCATCGGGATCGAGCAGCAGCGTCCCGGCGCTAACCGGGCTGAAGGGGCCTTCAATCCCCGCGTTGTTGATGGCGCTCACCCGCGCGTAGAGCGTGGCGCCGATGACGCTGGCAACCGTCACGCTCGTTCCGCTGACGACTGCGTTATAAACATTCGAGCCGCCGGGAGTGGTGCCGACCAGCAGATGGTAGCCGGAGATGCCGCCATCGAAGTCCACGAGGGCCGGCCAACTGAAGGTGGCGCTGGTGCCAAGGGCGTAAGGTTTCGGGGTGGCGGGCGCCGAGGGGGCAGCGGGCGGCGTGACATCATAAAGCTTGAGGTACTGCGCTTCGAAGGGGGCATTAGTCCAGCCGCTGTCGGTCGTGGGCACGGGGTTGAGGGAGACGAAGATGCCATTGGCAAGAATATTGGAGCCGGCGAGACCGCCCCCGGACCAGAGCCAGTAGTCGCGGCGGCTGGGGTCCGAGGCGGTGTAGGCGGCGATGTTGCGGACGTTGTAAGTGCGGGCGGGTTTGATGCCAAAGAGGTTGCCGCTGCCCTGGGTGATGTTGACGTCGAAGTTGCCTTGCTGTTGGTGGTCGCGGTCAAGGCTGGCGAAGGCGAAGACCACGTCGGAGAAGTTGGGCGAGCCGTTGGGGTGCTCGTACTTGGCGACGGAGAAGATGCCGGGCTGCGGGCTGCCGCTGCCGGTTTGGTTGAGGAAGTAGCGGTTGGAGGCGCGGAGGGCTGGGCTGAATCCCCGGGCCTGGTTAATGGCGGCATACACCGGCCAGAGGAAATCCATGCCGTTGCCGCGGTTCTGGAAGATGGGCTGGAGCGAGTTGTATTTCTTAAACTGCGGGATGAGCTTGCCGAAGTTGATCTCGTAGAGGTCGAAGCCGCCGTTGCGGGTGATGCCCAGTTCCTGGCCGTAGAAGATCATCGGCGCGCCGTCAATGGCGCTGCAGACGGCGTAGCGGATGAGGGCCTGGAAGGGGTCGTCGTAGTTCTCCTCGTCGTGCGAGGTGGTGTTGAGCAGAACGAGTGCCTGGCCGTAGGAACTGCGTCGGTCTTCGAGGATGGCGCGGTAGTCGCTGGCGGTGGCGGCGGACTTGAGCGGGAAGACAATGTTCTCGTTGAGGATGTCGAAGTGGCGATTGGAGCGGTAGGTGACGTTGCCGCCGTCGAGGGACTCGCTCATGAAGACGAAGTCCCATTTGCGGCAGCGGGCCTTGTTGATGATGTACTCCCAGGCCTGGGGCGGGAGGCCCTGGCCGAAGTCGGCGCGGAGGCCGTCAATGCCTTTGGCGGTCTGGGTGGGGGGCGTGCCGTAGGGGCAGCCGGTCTGATCGAGCCAGTAGAGGACGTAGTCGGAGAAGTAACGCCACACATTGCGGGTCACCGAGTCGAAGTGGCCGTTCTGGTCGCCATGCTGTTCGTCGTCGCCGATGCTGTAGTCGAACCAGTCGGCTTCATTGAGGTGGGCGCCGCTTTCGCCCGAAGTGGGCGTGAGAGCGGCGTAGCGGCCGAAGAAGACGTCGGCGACATCGCTCCACTTGCCGAAGTCGTAGCGGTCAGGGGCAACGGCGACGTTGCCAACGCCCGAGGCCCGCATGTCGTAGCGGTCGGCGCGGGAATAGAAGCGGGGTTCCCGGTTGCGGATCTGGTCGCCAGGCTGCGCGCCGCTGGCGAAGTAGTAAACGCCGCTGCCGTCCAGCTCGCAGTCCCAGGCGGTGTGGTTGAAGGCGGCGTCGAGCATGACGTTGAGGCCGGAGCCGTCCGCGGCGGCCACGAAGTTGGTGAGCTCGGTCATGGCGGCTTCGCGAGTGTTGGCCTTGCTGAGCAGGGGATTGACCTGGAAGAAGTTTTTGACGGCGTAGGGGCTGCCGACGGAGTAAGGCTGGCCCGTGGCGGGGTCTGTCTGGCGACCGGCTTCGCCGATGGGGTGAATGGGCTGGAACCAGAGCCAGTTGACGCCGAGGTTTTGCGCATAGGTGAGATTGAAACGGTTGGTGACGGGATCGTAGGGGCGCGAGCCCGGCCCGCCGTGGAGGTCGGTGAAGGTGCTGCGCTGGTAGTCCTGGGTGCCCTGCGCGCCGATGTTCATGGCGTTCAACTCATAAAGGGTGACGTTGCGCGCCTTCTTCGGGGAGACGACGATGGCGTGGTCGCGGCGGCCGTTGCTCGAATACCAGAGCCAGTTGGTGTTGCCGGCTATTTTGTAGCGCGCCGTCAGGCGATACGCGCCGGTCTTCTGGGCGTTGAGAGTCAGGACATACTGGCCGGGCGTGCCGCTCGGGTCCATCGCGTAGGCCTTGTAGTAATTGCTGTCGTCCCCGGCGAGGATGGCGCCGCCGTCCGGCGGCACGATGCCGTCCTCGATGCCGTCGCCATTGGCATCAAGGACGGCGCGGTCGCGGCGGTTGAGGTTGGAAAAGACTTCGGCGTTGGTAACACCGGAAGCACCGGGGGCGAAGAAAATGGTGAGCGGGACCGTGTCGCCGGCGTTCTCGTCTGCGAAGACATGGGAGGTGGTGTAGTCAGCGTTGAGGCCGTTGATGGTGAGGACGGGGTCGCCGACGGTGCCGATGGTGAAGCTGAAGACGGCGTTGGGGGAACCGGCGTTGTAATCGGCGAACTTCTCCTCGGTGTTGCTGCTGTGCCAGACGCCGATCTTGTAATTGATGGTGGTAAAGGCGGGGAGGTTGCTGACGGTGCCTTGCCACCACATGGCGTTGCCGGCGGGGCTGGCGTCGCCTTCGACGTGGTCGAAGTTGAGCGCGACAGCCTGGGAAGCGCCGCTTGGGACGCCGAGGGCGCCGGCGGGGTTGGAGCCGTTAGTGGTGTAATAGACCACGGCGTGGTCGGCCCAGCGGGAGGCGAGGCTGGAGTCCTTGCCGATGTAACCGATCTTGATCCAGAAAGCGACGTTGTTATGGCTGTCGTCGAAGCCAGGGCTGATGACGCGGTTGCCGGCGTGGAAGAGCCAGGCCGGGCGGTTGCGGATGGTGAAGGGATAAGTGGCGGCGGTGGCCTGACTGGCGGTGACGCTGCTGCCGCCATCGCCGCCGTAAAGGCAGGTGTTCTCGGCGCCGGAATCGAAGGTGAGATAGAGGTAGTACTGGATAACCTCGTTGGTGCCGACGCTGGAGGTGTTGAACGAGGCCTTCCAGTATTGGTTGTTGGGGCTGGGGCCACCGTTAAGGTGCCAGGTTAGAGCGGTGCTGCTCCAGGAGCCTTGGCTGGCTCCCTTGTAATAGAGCGTGCCGCCGGTTTGGTTGGCAGTGCCGTAGCCGGGGTTGTTGTATTTCTGCACGCCCTGATAGACCGTCACGGTGGTATTGGCGCCGATCTCGAACTCGGGGCTGCGCATGTTGAACCCGAGGTCGGCAGTGTTGTCCGGGATGTGCCAGGCATTGGCAAGTTCGGCGGCGGATTCGCGCGGGCAGGTCACGCAAAGCGTCAGGCAGGCCAGCAGGAACAGGCGAGGTTGGCTCTTCATAGTTGACTTAGTTCAGGTCGCGGCGGCGCACCTCTCCCCCTGCGGTTGCAGGCTGCGCCTACTCCATGAGTTGAATCCGGTAGAACCGGTTGGTTGCATCCGGGGCTGAATCGAACCAGCGGGTTACCGTGTTGGTTGGATCCGCCGACACGACTGCGCCGACAATTGATGTCGGGGGATAGCAGAGATTGGTAGTCGCCTGGACCTGGTAAACCTTGCCGGGCACGCTGGACCAGGTCAGCTCGACGGGATTCCCGGAAACCAGGGCCGTGATGTGCAGGAAGGAGCCCGGATGGTTGGGATCGGTGCCGGCGATCAGCTCGAGCCAGTCGGGCACGCCGTCGCCGTCGGTATCCAGCGGGGAGTTTCTGATGCCGACCAGCACGGTGCGGGTGGCCTCCAGAGTGATTCCGTTGGTGAAATAGAACTGGATGACATTGGTGCCGGGGGCGAAGCCCGTCCAATTATAGTAGAGCTGCCGCATGCCCGTGCCGCAGCCAAAGGGACGAATGTTATAGAGCACGTTGTTGTTGCCATCCAGCCGCGGCTGGAACGCGCCGTTGATGTAGATGCTGAACAGGTTGTAGTTGGTCGTGGTCAGGATGGACGTGAAGCACGATGAGATGGTGAAGACGTCGTTCGAGTTCAGGATAAGGACCTGGCCATCGGCGGCCGGGTTGACGATGTTCAGCACCGTCTCCGGCCCCTGCGCGTTGACCGTGCGGGTCAGCACGGTGTGGCGGTTCGTATAGACACTTGATGCGGTGTCCTTCAGATACACGTTGATCGCAGCGGTGCCGCTGCTGGCGACGGGGCTGTAGGTGAACCGGTATTCCCGCGGATAGGCGGGGTATTGCTGGCTCAGCGTGCCATCCGGCGAGACGGAGGATGCCTCGCCGCAGTTCTGGCCGTTGTTGTCGGTGATGCAGTAATCCACCGCGGTGACCGAGTTGTCCGCGCGCACCACCACCGTGTAGCTGCTGCCCGTGAGGGTGGCGCCGTCGGCGGCTGGATAGGCAATCACGCCGCCCGGCAACTGGCCCGCGTAATAGAAGGTCTGGAGGAAGGTGTTATAAACCGCCGACTTTCCTGCCCGTGGCAGGAGACAATGGGCCCGCACGATGTGGAAACCGCTGGGCAGGCCGGTGACGGTGTCGTTGGTGTTGAGGTTGTTGTGGAGCCAGGCGGTGGCGGTTGCGGGATTGAAGTTCGTGATGCCGAACTGGGTCAGGCCGTAGAGTTTGGCCCCGTCGGCGTCGGAGATGGTGGAGATGGGGGTGTAGCCACCTTTGAAGAGGGCGACTTTGTAACGGACCCGCGTGCCGGTGTCCAAGGCAGGAATGGTGCCTTTCCACCAGTCAATGGCTGCTTCGGCTACGTCGTTCGTCTGCCACCCCGCCTCGACGATTTGGGTGGTGCCCCGGCCCACGCCGAAGGCTCCTTCCGGATCGGTGCCGTCGGTGGTGTAATAGATGAAGCACTTGTCAATCTGGAACTGATAGCCTGACTTGACCCAGATATCCACGGGCTGGCCGCCACTGGGGTTGAAGGGCATGCGCTGAGTGGGGGTGCCGCGTCCGTTGGCGGTGTTGGTTGCCGCAGGGTCGTGATAAACCCAGTCGGCGGTCTGCGTTTTGATGCCCAAGCCCCCGCCCGAGCCGTTGAAAACCGAAGAGCCGGTGATGCCGTTGGTGAAATAATAGGTTTCGGCGCCATTGGAGACGATGGTGTCCCGGGCGACATCGCGCGCGCCAAATTTCTCGGGGCCATAGCGGAGCTGGTTCCTCGTCTGCTCGTAGCCGAGCCACACGTCGCTGACGTGGCCCGGCTTGTTGTCGCGCCGGTCAAAACCGGTTGTCGGGCCGAGGCCCATGTGGCTGTTTAAATCCATCCCGCCGTCCATCTTGACTAGCACGTTGAAGGCCGAGGCGTCGCTGCGGACTTGAATATCAAACGGCGCGTTGGTCAGGACCGGCACCCGTATGGCGTAAGTACGGTTGGAGCCCGCAACATGGCCTTCGCCCGGGGCCATGAGGGGGTTGCCGCCGGAGTCCACGCTGCCGCGCACCTTGAAAGGATATGCGGGGCCGAAGTTGGGATCGCCGTTAACACCGTCATGCCGATACACCAGCAGCGAGGGCACTGCCGCTCCACCCTGCCGGAAAGTGATCGCGTTGGTCAGCACATTAGCCCGGCTCGGCTCAGGCCCCTGGTAGGCGTACATTACCCACCCGCCGGCCGGAACGAGCAACTCAATAGCCCCACCGCCGGACGCCAGGGTTTGACTCCCTACATAAATCTTGCGCTGCCAGGCGTTGGCCGCGCCCGAAGTGGAAACCGCCTCGGCCTGGTTGGTGGTCGCCTCATGCACCAGAAGCTTGGCGCAGGTGCGCGCGTTGCCGCCATTGGGAGAGGAGGTTGCCATCTGTGAGAGAACTGACCCGGGCGGGAAGCCAACGACCAGCCCCACGCCTCTGGACGGGCTCCCATTATAGCAGTTGTAGTAGCCATCACCGGTTCGGACTATCCCATCATCGAAAAGAACGTCGCCCGAGGGGCTGTTATAGGTCGCGTTCATGGCAAACAGCACCACCGTGGCATCCGGGTTGTTGTAGCGCTGGATGTCGGTGCCTGACACATCGCGGTAGTCGTAGCGCTCGAAGGCGACGATATGGCTGTCGCTCCAGCGAGGGCGCGTGCCGCCACGGCTCAAGAGCTGGTGGAGGGTGGCGGTCTCGGGCATGGTGTTGTCGCCGTATTGTCCCAGATAATCCGTCATCGGGACCTGCGGGAAGGTGGTGGATTGACTGGGGTCGCCCGCCCAATTGAAGTTGTCCGAGTAGATCATCGGGAGGCCCTCGTGCATAAAGTAATAGGCATTCTGAATCTCCCGGTGCGTTGGACAGCACAGAATATGGTCGTGGTCCTCGGTAAGCTGCACTCCCTGGGTAATCTTGAAGGCGCCGTAATAAGGGGTGTATTCGGCCTGGTCCATCCCGAGGGGGAGATTCCCGCCGCCACTCAAGGCGCCGTTCAGGGTGTCGCGCAACGGCGAATTCAACAACCTCATGCCGGTCCTGATGTATTCGTCATAGGACGGCGGCGCCCCCAGATGCTCTCCGAACAGCATCGCATCGTTGCGCGGGGCTTCGGTGTCGAAGCAACTGCTCCGGTTGTCGTCGCCCTCCACGTAACCGTTGGCCCGCACGTTATTGCCGTAGCCGTGCGTGAAGTCAAACATCGCCTGGATGCCCCCCAGGTAACCCCGCCAACTGGTCGAGTAATCGCCGAAGAAAGGCGAGGGCGTATGCTTGACCGCATCCAGGCGGAACCCGTCGCACCGGGTGGTATAGAGCGTCCACATGGCCGCGCGGGTGAGGTAGTCCTCCACGCGCTCGGCCACCGGCTGGCCGTTGGTGCCGTTGAACCCATGCCAGCTTCCCGCAGGCCAGCTGAACCCGGGAGAGCTGCCGGCTGACCAACTCCCCAGGAAGGCGGAGTTGGTGTCCATGTAGTAATCCGGGTTGCCCGGCTGCCGCACAAAGTAAGGCTTGCTGGTTTGGCTCCACAGCGTGGGGCCGAAATTGTAGTTGATGCCGCCGGGCTCGTTGGCCAGGTCGCAGAGGCCGTTGATCGGCTCATTCTGCACGAGGCCCTGGTTGCTCCAGTCCTCCACGTTCGGCCAGTTCCGGTTCCCGCTGCTGGTCGTTTTGAGGTGAAAATCCTGCGGCCACAGGCCAGGGAAGAAGTTCGTCGGCGTATAGACATCGTAGCCGGGCACCACGCCCTGCCGGTGGTTCATAATGTTATCGAAATAGACGCGGAGGCCGAACCGATGGGCGGTCTCCACCATTTGCAGCAGTTCCGCCCTGGTGCCGTACTTGGTGGCGACGCTGCCGTTCTGGTTCTTGTCGCCCAAGTCGAACGGGTCAAACAGGTCGTAGCCCACCGACCAGATGCTGCTGGCCTTGGCTGGCGGCGGCAGCCACAAGCTGGTGTAGCCGGCCTCGGCCAACTCGGGCATCTTCTGGCTCAAGTCGCTCCACCTAACCTGGAACAACTGGAGCATCGCCTCGCCCCGGGCGTTGGCCAAAGCCGCCAGTGAAAGCGCCAGGCAGACAGTCGAAAACCCTACGCGATGAGCAAGGCAGGTCCGCATATATGTAGTCAATTCCACACTAGCACGCCCCTGTGGCCACGAGCTACCGCACAAATATGCGGGAGCGGGGACCTTGATACCCAGGCAAAGCTCTGCTTATGTGGCATTGATGTTCTTAGCGCGCATATTTCACACCCAACGCTGCGTGAGGGCACGCGGCCTACAGGCGTCCCCCTCCTTCCCTGTAGCCGCGTGCCCTCACGCGGCGCACTGTTGCCGTTTCCATCGGAGTGCGAAATGTGCAGGCTAGCGCATCCTGAGTTGCTGCGGACAGGAATGTCCGCGCTCCGGCGGCAGTGCCGGGACGTGTCCTTGCTTGCATGCATGCTTGGGCTCTGGCTGCCTTCACCTCTGACGGCGCTCGCCGGCACCGGCCTCCACACCACCTGGCTCTGGCACCTGCACCAGCCGATCTACTGGCCCGACAGCCGCGGCTATGGGACGGACCACTACGAGGCCGCCTGGGATACCGTCCAGCAACAGGACGCCGGCCGCCAGCACCCCAACCCCGAGGTGCTCCGCGATATCTTTGGCTGGGGTGACCGCGTGAACGCCTACCAGGGCGGCCCCAGCGCCTCGCTCAGCAGCATCAGCAGCCATCTCAATTCCGGCGCGCAGATCAGTTACTCCGGGGCGTTGATGGAAAACGTGCAGAGCCTTGGCGCCGCCGGTCAACTCGGCTACGGCTCCGGCTGGTATCTCGCCAATCGGAATACCCGCACCTGGACCACCACGGGCCGCAAGCCGCGGATGGACCTGGTCAATTTTACCTACCACCATGCCCTGGCGCCGTTGCTAAGCGATGAGACTCTGGAGATGGAGCTTAGAATTCACCGCCGCCAGATGGAAGTCTTCTGGACCACCACTCCCGCCCTCTCGCGCGGCTACTTCCCTACCGAAACTTGTTTCTCCGAGCGAATGATTCCCATCCTCAAGCGCGTGGGCATTGACTGGACGATCATCGCCAATACACACCTGGCGCGGGCTTGCGCGGACTTCCCGGTCGTGGTCGGCTCCGGCGGCGAGAACTGCGACCTGCCCAACCGGGCCGACCAGCTCAACCCGGCACAGGGCGCTGGCAATTATCAGCGCATCTCGATTGATCGTGGCTGCTCGCCCACCCAGGTCATGCCCTTTGGCTTTCAGTTGCATTACGCGCGCTACGTGGACCCGGAGACCGGCGCCGAGTCGAAGATGATCCTTGTGCCTAGCGACCAGGTGCTCGGCTGGAAAGACAGCTACAGTCCCTGGAGCCTGGACCTGCTGAATCCCCTCAATGCTCGCAACGACCCCGCCAAGCCGGCGCTGGTCATGTGCGCCCACGACGGCGACAACGCCTGGAGCGGGGGCCATTCCTACTACATGGAATGGGTCCAGAACTTTGCCAGCCAGGCGAGCTCGCGCGGCTACGAACCCACCACGGTCGAGCAGTTCCTGCAGGAATTCCCGCCCGCCGCCGATGACGTCGTCCATGTCGAAGACGGCGGCTGGGTCTATGCGGACAGCGATTTCGGCTCGCCCATCTTCATTAACTGGCACTGGCCGCCGAGCTACTCGACCAGCAGCGGCAACGTGGTGGATCCCAGCCTCGGCACCAGCGACAAGGCCGACAACTGGCGCGTCATCATTGCCACCGAGAACCGCGTCAAGACGGCGCAGCAGGTTGCCGGCGTGACCCCTGATCTTGACCAGGTGCGCGACCCGGGCAGCTTCAGCACGAACCCGAACGCCGTGGAGTTGGGCTGGCACTACTACCTGGGCAGCCTCGACAGCGGCTTCGTCTATTACGGCTGCCACGGCGACGAATGCCATCGTGCGGTGGTCGCCCAATCCAACGCCGTCCGCAACGTCAACGGCATTCTGGCGGGCAATCCTTCCGCCGATGCGACCGCCCCCACGCTCTTTGCGCCGCAGCGCCACCCCTGGAATCCCGGCGGCACCAACTTTGGCGTCCAATACGGTTACAAGCTGACGGCTGCCGCCAACTCCGACTTCTGGGTCTGGACCTACGGCTATGATGTCTCCGGCATCTCGAATGTCACCCTGCACTTCCGCGTCAACGGCACCAACCCGCCGACCAGCGACCAGTTCAAGACCTATGCCGGCGGCCCATTGGCCGGCGCCTGGCTCACCTCCAACATGACCAAACGCGTCGTCGCCCCGGTCATCGGCGTGACGCCGCAATACATTGCCGACTACTATTATGCGAAAGTGAGCGGCATCACCAACAGCTACGTGGACTACTACCTCCGCGGGGTGGACAACCGTGGCAACGCCTGCAAGTCCCCGATCCAGCACGTTTGGGTGGGAGCGAACCTGGGCGGGACTGGGGGCGGGGATACGAACGGCTGCAACGGGCGCGTGTGCGTTTCGCCGGTGCCGCCGGCGGCCGGGGCGAGCGCCACTATCGCATTCTCCCCTGCCGGCGGACCGTTGGCCAGCGCCAACTCCATCTTCATCCACCTCGGCTGGAACAACTGGAACCCCGTTGTCTCTCCTGATGGCGCCATGTCGTTTAATTCAGCCTCCAATCGCTGGGAAAGCACGGTGACCATTCCCGCCAACACAACCCAGTTGGATTGTGTCTTCCACAATGGCAGTGGCACTTGGGACAACAACAGCGGCCAGGACTGGCATTTCACGGTCAGCAGCACGCCGCAACCCCCGCCCCAGCCGCAAAACCTGACCGTCACGCCGGTGCAAACAAACCAGCTTAACCTGAGCTGGTCGGCCAGTACGGGGGCCGCTGCTTACCTCGTCAACCGCGGCGGATCACCCATTGCGCTTACGGCTGGCACGTCCTATCCGGATACGGGGCTGAGGATCAACAGCAATTACTGCTACTCGATTGTGGCGTCGAATAGCGCCGGCTTGTCCACGCCGAGCGCCACGGTCTGCACCAACACCCTCGCCGCCCCTCCCACCAATTACCCGCCCTTCGTCCTGGATGGCACGTTCAATTATCCTGGCTACCTGCTTGCGTCGAGCGGCATGGTGCTCTACGGCGCTTTGCGCGGCACGACCCTCTACGTGGCCACATGGTCCACCGGCACCAGCGGGCCCAATGACCATTTCATCCTTGTCAGCGACCAACTCCTGCCATCCGCCACCGCCGCTGCGCCGTGGGCCAAGACCGGCAACGTTGCCGCCGACACCAGCAAGCCCTTCCTGGCCAGTGAGAGTCTCAACACCTATGTTGCCTGGTTTCAGGCGCCGGCCTCTTCGCTCGCCTACAAGTCCGCCGCGGATTCCGGCGCGTTGGCAGGCACCATAGACCTGGTCGCGGCGTTTGGCTGCCTGCCGACGAATATCTACCTCTGCGCCGCCGCCTACCAGACTGCCGACGGCGGCATACTCGCGGCACAATGCCCCGCCGGCACCGCCCCTGATATTGACCCCGGCGAGTTCTTCGTCATCCCGACAGCCGCCCTGCTGGACAATAACGCCGACGGCACGTTCGACCGGCTTGACCCGGCGCTTGGTTTCCGGCTGGAAAGCCTGGAAGCCGTCGGCGGCTATAAGGTCAAGTGGGCTGCGATGCCCGGCCGCACCTACCAACTCGTATGGGCGGACACTCTCGTCGGGGCCGCCTGGAGCAACTTGCCGTCCTCGCTCACCACCGCCGGCCCGCTGCAACTGTGGCTCTCCTGCACCGACTCGCCGCCGGCCGCGGTCACCCAGAGGTTTTATCGCGTCAAACTGGCGCCCTAGCCGAACCGCAACGACTCCTCAATCAACATTATGAAACATCACCCTGCTTGCCGCCGACTTCACAACCGCGTGGCCGCGCTGGCCCTGCTGACCGCCGCGCTCGCCGGTTTTGCGGCCGAACCCGCGAAGATCACCGTGTCCACTCCGTCCTGGGTTCGCGACGGCGTAGTCTATGAAATCTTCCCTCGCAACTTCTCCCCCGAGGGCAACTTCAACGGCATCACCGCCCGGCTCGACGAGCTGAAGGACCTTGGGGTGAACATCCTCTGGCTCATGCCCATCCATCCCCTGGGCGAGAAGCTGCGCAAGGGCACCATCGGCAGCCCCTACGCAATCCGCGATTACTATGCCATCAACCCTGACTACGGCACCGAGGCCGACCTGAAACGCCTGGTGTCCGAGGCCCACAAGCGCGGGCTCAAGGTCATCATTGACGTCGTCGCCAACCACACCGCCTGGGACAGCGTGCTCATGGCGCACCCGGAGTACTACAAGCAGGACGCCACCGGCAAAATCATCCCGCCGGTCAAGGAATGGACCGACGTCGCCGGCCTCAATTACCAGAACGCCAGGCTGCGCGAGTATATGATCGCCATGCTCAAGCACTGGGTGAACCCCGCTACCTTCGACCTCGACGGCTTCCGTTGCGACGTCGCTTACGAAGTCCCCACCAGCTTCTGGGAGGAAGCCCGCGCCGAACTGCTCAAGGTCAAGCCCGACATCGTCATGCTCGCCGAAGCCAGCAAGCCCGAACTGCTCACCAATGCCTTTGACTTGGATTATTCCTGGCCCCTGCATGGCACGCTCAACGACGTCCTGCTCCGCGGCGCGCCCGCCTCCGAGCTAAAGCGGTCCTGGGAGGAAAGCCGCCGGCAGTTCCCCGAGGGCTCACTCCACCTGCGCTTCTCCGACAACCACGACGAGGCCCGAGCCGTCGCCCGCTTCAGCGCCAAAGGCGCCCTGGCCGCCTCGGCCCTCATGCTCACCCTCGACGGCGTGCCCCTCCTTTACAACGGCATGGAAGTCGGCGACGCCACCGAATCCGGCGACCCGGCCCTGTTCGAGAAGGTGCCGGTCTTCTGGCAGCCCAAGGAACGCCCCGCCTTTCGCCAAATCTACCAGGGCCTCATCCGCCTGCGCAAAGCCTACCCCGTCTTCCGCAATGACCGCGTCATCTGGCTGCGCAACTCGGACGAGGCGAACCTCCTCACCCTGATGCGCCTGGACAGCAAGGACGAGTTCGTCGTGGTCATCAACTTCTCCAATCGCCCGGCCATCGGCTGGGTCGAGGTCCTGCACGACCACGAGTTCAAGCCGGTGAAGATCGCCGGC
>CAZHEW010000009.1:1906-22117 GCA_964531815.1 uncultured Verrucomicrobiota bacterium | reverse complement strand
ACCGGCCTTGTTGTTCCAAGTGCCGGATCAAGTCCTTGGGCCGGCGGGTTAGTCGGAGCTTGAATAAACATTTTCTCCTCATCAGCCCCGGCCTCGCGCGCGAATGGGTCTCCAAAGAGACCTACATCCTCACCCTGCCCAACTGGGGCGTTGGCTCTGACCACAGGCCCATCATGGCCACCTTCGAGGCGGCCGACAGGTAGTGCGCGCGAGCCCTGGAGAGCCGCCTTCCAGTTGAGCCATACAGGAGCCGTGTGGGGGGCTAGGCGGGAGCTATCTTCTGGCGCTGCAGAAGCCGGCGATGCAACAAACCCGTCCAGGGACGAACTCCGCGGCCGAACCCGTTGCACGGGTTCCGCCAACCCGGGGCCGCCCCGCAGGCGAACGGCTGGGGGCTTGCATCCCGCAAGCCATACCTAGTAATGTGCCGGCTGCCGATGGGGCCGACGGACAACTCAGATGAACATATGAATAATTATATTGCCGAAGTCTTGGATGTGGTGGCGCGCCGCAACGCCGGCGAGCCGGAGTTTCTTCAAGCGGTGCGGGAGGTGATGGAGTCGCTCGGGCCGGTGGTGGAACGGCATCCCAAGTATCGCGAGGCGCAGATCCTGGAGCGGATTGTCGAGCCGGAGCGACAGATTGTCTTCCGCGTTCCGTGGCAGGACGATACCGGCCGCATGCAGGTCAACCGCGGGTTCCGGGTGCAATACAACAGCGCCTTGGGACCGTACAAGGGCGGGCTGCGCTTTCACTCCAGCGTCAACCTCGGCATCCTCAAGTTCCTTGGCTTCGAGCAGATTTTCAAGAACTCGCTCACCACGCTGCCGATGGGCGGCGCCAAGGGCGGCTCCGACTTCAACCCCAAGGGCAAGTCGGCCAACGAGGTGATGCGCTTCTGCCAGAGCTTCATGACCGAACTGTTTCGGCACATCGGGCCGGACACGGACGTTCCCGCGGGCGACATCGGCGTGGGCGGGCGCGAGATTGGCTACCTGTTTGGCCAGTACAAGCGGCTCAAGGGCGAGTTCACGGGCGTGCTCACCGGCAAGGGGCTGAACTGGGGAGGGTCACTGGTCCGCCCGGAAGCCACCGGCTACGGCGCGGTCTATTTCGCCGAGGAAATGCTCAAGACCCGCAAGGAATCGCTCGCGGGCAAGGTCTGCACTGTTTCCGGCTCGGGCAACGTCGCCCAGTACACCGTCGAGAAGCTCCTCCAATGCGGCGCCAGGCCGGTCACGCTGTCCGACTCGGACGGCTCCATTCACGACCCGGCGGGGATCAACACGGAGAAGCTGGCCTGGGTGCTCGACCTCAAGAACGTCCGCCGCGGCCGCATCAAGGAATACGCGCAGAAGTTCGGCGCCAGGTTCATTCCCGGCGAGCGGCCCTGGGCGGTCCCCTGCGACTGCGCCTTCCCAAGCGCGACCGAGAATGAGATCACCGGCGAGGACGCCAAGACCCTGCTCAAGAACGGCTGCAAGCTGGTGTCCGAGGGCGCGAACATGCCCTCCGCGCCCGACGCCATTGACGCTTATCTGCAGGCCGGCATTCTTTACGGCCCGGGCAAGGCCGCCAACGCGGGCGGCGTCGCCACCTCCGGCCTGGAGATGACGCAGAACTCCATGCGGCTGGGCTGGAACCGCGAGGAAGTGGACCAGCGCCTGCATCGCATCATGGTGGACATTCACCGCAACTGCCGCGACACGGCTGAGGCCTACGGCGCTCCCGGCAACTACGTCATGGGGGCCAACATCGCCGGCTTCGTCAAGGTCGCCGACGCGATGCTGGACCAGGGATTGGTTTAGCGCCGCGCCGGCCGCCGCCCGGGAGGCCGGCCGCCGACTATGCACCATCAACCGCCAGCCACGACCGGCCTGCCGGGGCTCGACGCGGTGCTGAGCGGCATCGAGCCGGGCGACAACATCGTCTGGGAGGTGGACGCGATTGGCGATTACCAGGAATTCGTGTCGCCTTACGCGGCGGCGGCGCAGGCGGCGGGCCGCCGGCTGGTCTATTTCCGGTTTGCCGATCACCCGCCGCTGCTGGCGCCGGGGGCCGGCGTCGAGCAGCACGACCTGGACCCCGCACGCGGCTTCGAGGCGTTTGTGCGCGGCGTCCACGCCGCGATCGAAGCGGCCGGGCGGGGCACGCTCTATGTGTTCGACTGCCTGTCGCACCTGGCTGAGAAGTGGGGCTCGGACCAGAGCCTGGGCAACTTCTTTCAGCTCACCTGCCCGCGGCTGTCGGTCCTGGAGACGGTGACTTACTTTGGCATCTACCGCGACCGGCACTCGGCGTACGCGGTCGAGCCGATCCGCGGCACGACGCAGTTCATGCTTGATGTGTTCCGGCTGGAGGGGCGTCTTTACATCCGGCCAGTCAAGGTCCAGTACCGGTCGCTGAATGTCATGAACACGCTGCACGTGCGCAGCGCCGACCGGTTCCGGCCGGTGAAGGAGAGCGCGGTGCTGGCGCCCATCCTCTCGCACACGCAATGGCCGCGCCTCCAGGGCGACCAGCGGGTGGGCCATTGGCGGCAGCTTTTCCGCGAGGCGGAAACCGTCGCCGAGGACTCCCGCGCGGGCCGCTGCGCCCCGGAGCGGCTGGCGGACACGCTGCGGCGGGTGCGCTGGGCGCTGCGCGTGCATCGCTCCGGCATCGCGGGGCTGGTGGAGCGCTTCCTGAAGCTGGAGGACTTCCTGGCGCTCCGCGACCGCATGATCGGCATCGGCTCGGTCGGCGGCAAGACCCTCGGGATGCTCGTCGCCCGCGCGATTCTCCGCGAGCGCGATCCGGACCTGGCGAGCCGCCTGGAGGCGCACGACTCGTTCTTTGTGGGGGCCGAGGTGTTCATTACCTACCTGGTGCAGAACGAGGTCTGGTGGATCCGCGAGCAGCAGAAGAAACCCGAGTCCTTCCTGAAAGAACTGGCGGAAGGCCGCCGGCGCATCCTGGCGGGGCAGTTCCCGGCGGGCATTCTTGAGCAGTTTCAGGGCATGTTGGACTACTTTGGCGAATCGCCCTACATCGTGCGCTCCAGTTCCATCCTTGAAGACGCCCGCGGCAACGCGTTCTCCGGGAAGTACGAGAGCGTGTTCGTAGCCAACCGGGGCTCGCGGGAACAGCGCCGGCAGGGGTTGCTGGATGCCGTGCGCCGCGTTTACGCGAGCGTGCTCGATGAGGAGGCGTTGCTTTACCGCCAGCGCCGCGGGCTCATGGAGAGCGAAGAGCGCATGGCCCTGCTGATCATGCGCGTCAGCGGCGCGCCCAATGGCCGCTATTACTATCCGCAAGCCGCCGGCGTCGGCCTCTCTTTCAACCCGTTTGCCTGGCACAAGGATATCGAGCCGCAAGCCGGCGTGCTGCGGCTGGTGTTCGGGCTGGGCACCCGGGCGGTGGACCGCAGCGACGACGATTACACGCGGCTGGTGGCGCTCAACGCGCCCGCGCGCCGGCCGGAGGCCGACTTCGACGACGTGCGCGAGCACTCGCAGCGCCGCATGGATTGCCTGGACTTGCAGGCGGACAAATTCGTGTCGCTGCCGTTCGAGGATGTGATTGAAGAGGGGGCGGAATTTCCGCTCGACCTTTACCTGACCCGCGCCGCGCGGGATTACCCGCTCATCACGTTTGACCGCCTGCTCCGGGAAACACCCGTGGCGCGCGACCTGCGCCGGATGCTGGAGATTCTGGAGTCGGCTTATGAGCACCCGGTGGACATCGAGTTCACGCTGAACTTCCTCGGCGACGGCTCGTATCGGATTCACCTGCTGCAGTGCCGCACGTTTCAGATCCAGCGCGAGCCCAGCGCCAGGGCACCCCACGCGCAGGCTGCCAATGCCCCCCTGCTGGCCGCGCATGGCGCGGTCATCGGCGTGTCGCGCGAGCAGCCTCTCAGCCGGATTGTCTATATTGTCACGGACAAATACGCGGCCCTGCCCGAGCGGGACCGCTATGCGGCCGCCCGCCTCATCGGCCGGCTCACCCGGCTGCACCCGGCCGGGGACCGCGGGTTGATGCTGATCGGGCCGGGTCGGTGGGGTACGCACAGCCCGTCGCTCGGCATCCCCGTCTCGTTTACTGAAATCAGCCGCGCCTCCGTCGTGTGCGAGGTCGTGGCGATGCACGAAAGCCTCATCCCGGACGTGTCGCTCGGCACGCACTTCTTCAACGACGTGGTCGAGCACGACATGCTTTACGTGGCCTACTTCCCGAAGAAGGCCGGCAACAGCATTGACGACGTATGGTTTCGCTCGGCGCCCAACCGGCTGCCGGAGCTCGATAGCGGCGCGACCCGCCTGGCCGAGGTGGTCAGGGTAATTGACTGCGGCGACGCCGCCCAGCGCGTCTGGCTCTGGGCCGACACAACCGAGCAGGAAGCGCTGGTTTTCATCAGGCCCTGACCACCTCATGGTGGCAGAAGCGGCGTTCAGCCTTGGCCGCGCCTATGTTGCCGGACACCTGGCTCCCCCTCACTCCAACTCCTCCGTGATTTCCTGGTCTGGCCCAAAACAGCTGCCCTTACCCCAGCAGCAAGCTGCTTCCTCCGTAGTACCTCCGTTGCACCTCCGTCCCTCCTCCGTTCCACCTCCGATAGGCTTTGTGGGAGGTAGAACGGAGGAGGGACGGAGGTGCAACGGAGGAAGGACGGAGGAGCCAGCGGGGTGCACCGAAGGAAAGGGTATGGTGAGGGGGGATTTGACTCACGTTGATTCCAACGGGTCAGGATGTCTGTGCCTGTTTGCTGCCGAGTTGGGAGGAAGGCGATGTGAGGCCCCTTCGAGCGAGTGTCGAGCGTGTCGGTTGCCGCTAATCACACGGCGGCAGCAGCGCCGCGGCGGCCAGGCAAACGGCCCTGATTCAGTTGATTCCGCCCGCACTGATGGGTTAGAATGGGCGGACGCCCGACACACAGTCGGGCGGCCAATGTGATGTTTATGAAGTCTCTGCCTGGTTGTTTCCGGTTCTTGCGAGCGAATTCTTTTTCCATCGGCGGCGTGTTGTGGCTGGCTTTGGCCGGTTTTGCGCCGGCGCTGCGCGCTACCCAGGAAGACTGGTCGGCGTCTGCCGCGCAGGCTTTGCTGGAGCCCGGGCCGGTGCCGCCGGAGGCGCTCGCGGCCCAGGCGATTCCATCCTACGACGCGCTGGCGGAGCTGTCGGCCGGAGCGCCGGCGCTGGGGCCGATTGCGCCGGCACCGGGCCAGCCGAACGGGGCTTTGAGCGGGCGGATCGTCTTCACCGGTGCGCGGCACGGCTGGGTTTACGACCCGAACTACTGGCGCTTGTGCCGGCCCGTGTATGCGGGCATCAACGAGGACTGCGGCAACCTGGACCAGATGACGATGTTCGCCTATTACTGCTTCAATGCCGGCGCCACGGTCGTGCCGCTGCGGCCTGTCGGGCACCAAACCAACGAAGTCGTGCTGGACAATGACAGTGCCGAAGTGATGTGGGCCGGCAGTTGGACCGACGGCGCCGAAACGGTGTTCTACGGCAGCGCCGGCGACGTCCCGTGCCGCGTGGTGAACGTGTCGGACGCCGAGACCGCGACGGCCACCTACACGCCCGCCATTCCCTTGGCGGGCTTCTATCCGGTTTACACCTGGGCCGCCGCCGGAAGCGACCGGACCAACCAGCTCTACCGCATTCGCCATACCGGCGGCGAAGCTGAGGTGCGCGTGCCGCATCACATGGTCGGCAACGGCTGGGTTTACCTGGGCACCTACCACTTCGACGCCGGCGCAGATCCGTCCCGGGGCGCCGTGGTGGTCAGCAACCTCGGGCCGGCGCCGGGCGCGACGGGTGTGGTTATCGCCGACGCGATTCGTTTTGGCAACGGCATGGGTTCGATTGACCGGGGCGGCGGCGTGTCCACCTACCCGCGCGAAGAGGAGGCCATCCGGTACTGGGTGCAGAACTCGCTCGGACAGGGGCAGTCGAGCGAAATCTACGACCTCCCGGGCAGCGCCGACGAGACGGATGATTTCGGCGCCAACGCGCGCATGGCGCGGGAGATGAACTACACGAACGTGGTTTCCAGCATCTTCAAGCGGATTTACATCGGGTTCCATTCCAACGCCACCACGGGGGCCACCAACACGGCGGCTGCGCGAGGCACGATGGCGCTTTACAACACCGCCGCTGAGAATCGCACCCCCAATCAGCTCCGCCTGGCAACCCTCTGCGGCCAGGAAGTCAGCCGCGATATGACGAACATGAACGCCTTCCTGGAGCTGCGCTGGGCGGACCGGGGCTCGGGCGTCACCTATGGCGGGAGTTATGGCGAAATCAATACGATCAATTTCGGCGGCGAGATGGACGCGACGATCATTGAGGTGGCCTTCCACGACAACACCAGCGACATCAAGCTGCTGCTGGACCCCAAAGCGCGCAACTGGGTGGCGCGGGCCTCTTACCATGCCGTGGTGAAGTACATGAATGAGTTCGACGCGCTGCCGCTGAACTTCCTGCCCGAGCCGCCGGCCAGCGTCCGCGCAGTAGCGGCGCCGGAGGGCGTGCAAATCTCCTGGAACACCCCGGTCGCCCAGGCCGGCAGCGGCCAGGCCGCAGGCTACACTGTCTATGTCTCCACCAACGGCTACGGCTTCGGCCGCCTGGCGGCCGTCAACGGCGGCGCGACGACCTCCATCACCCTGACCAATCTGGCCGCCGATGCCGATTTCTACTTCCGCGTCGCCGCAGTCAACAGCGGTGGAGAGTCTTTCCCCTCCGAGGTCGTCGGCTGCCGGCGCGCGTCCAACCCGGCCCAGTCGCGCGTGCTCTTTGTCAACGCCTTCGACCGTTTCGATCGCACGACCAACCTGCGCCAGGATCTGGCCCGGACGAACTACGTGCCGCCCGGCAACAGCGGCGCCGTGGGCCGGGTGATGCCGCGGGCGAACAACGCGTTCGACTACGTCGTGCCGCACGGCCAGGCCGTCAGCGCCTTCGGACTGCCGTTTGATTCCTGCTCCCGGCCAGGCGTTACCAATGGCCAGGTCAGCCTCGCCAACTACGACATTGTCATCTGGGAATGCGGCACCAGCCTGACCAACACATTCCGCGCCGCGGAGCGCAACATCATCACCAACTTCCAGAACGCGGGGGGCCACCTGTTTGTGTCCGGCGCGGACATCGCGTGGGACCTGGACCGCGCCGCCGGCCCGTCCCCCGCCGACCGCGCTTTCCTCAACCAGGCGCTGCGCGCCGCCCTGGGCGCGGACACCAATAACAACAGCGGCAGCCATACCGTCACCCCCACCGCCGGAACCATCTTTGCCGACCACGGCAACGCCGTGTTTGACAACGGCAACCGCGGGATTTACTGGGTGCAAAACCCGGATGCGCTCACGCCTGTGGGCGCCGGCGCGCAGGCGGCGCTGAATTACGTTGGCGGCGGCAGCCCGGCCGCGATCCAATACGACGGCTCGGCCGGCGGCGGCAAGGTCGTCTATTTCGGCTTCCCCTTCGAGACCATCATCGAGCCGGCCGCCCGCAGCGCCTACATGGCGGACATTTTGTGGTTCTTCAGCAAGCCCGCGCGCTTCGAGGCCATCGCCTTGCTGCCTGATCAACCGCCGCTCCTCACCCTCACCGGCGAGCCGGGGGCCATCTACAACATCATGGTATCGAGCAACCTGACGACCTGGACGCCGTTGACCCGGCTGCTCAACGCCACTGGCACGTTCAGCTTTTCGGACGACGCCGCCACCAACGCGTCGCAACGGTTCTACCGGGCCGACATGGAGCGCATTTCGCATCTCCTGACCAAGCCGGCCCACTTCGAGGCCATCTCATGGCTGTCAGACGGCCGGCCCCTTGTCACGCTCACCGGCGAGCCGGGCCTGGCCTGCGCCATACTGGTCTCGAGCAACCTCGCCACCTGGGCGCCGCTGACCAACCTGCTCAATGCCACCGGCACGGTCAGCTTTGTGGACGACGCCGCCACCAACGCGCCCCAACGATTCTACCGCGCCAGACTGTCCCTCTGAACCCGGCTCAGCCCCCGGCCGGCCGTTCAGGTCCACAACTGCCGGTCCAGCGAGCGATACTGAATGGCTTCCGAGATGTGCTCGCTGGCGATCTTCTCCGCGCCGGCCAGGTCGGCGATGGTGCGGGCGACCTTCAGAATGCGGTCGTAGGCCCGCGCGCTCAGGTTCAGATCGCTCATGGCGAACTTGAGCAGGTCCATCGTCGGCTCGTCCAGGGCGCAGTAGCTCTTCAGTTCGCGGCTGCCCATGCGGGCGTTGCAGGTGATCTTCGGTTTGTCCTTAAAGCGCGCCTGCTGGCGCTGGCGCGCCGCCACCACCCGCCCCCGAATCTGCTCGGAGGCTTCGCCCGTCCGCTCGCTGGTGATCTCCCGGAACTTGACCGGCGGCACTTCAACGTGCAGGTCTATGCGGTCGAGCAACGGCCCGGAAATGCGGCCCAGGTAATTCTGAATCTCACGCGGCGAGCTGCGCGACTCCCCGGGCATCTTGCCGTCGGGCGTCGGGTTCATGGCGGCTACCAGCATGAACTGGGAGGGGAAAGTCATCGTGCCGGCGGCGCGGGAGATCGTCACCTGTCCTTCCTCCAGCGGCTGGCGCATGGTCTCCAGCACGGTGCGCTTGAACTCGGGCAACTCATCGAGGAACAGCACGCCGTGATGCGCGAGCGAGATTTCACCGGGGGTGGGATTTACATTGCCCCCCAGCAAGCCGGCGTCGCTCGCGGTGTGGTGCGGCGCGCGAAAGGGGCGGCGCGTCACCAGCGCCTGGCCGGGCGAGAGCAGCCCGGCGATGCTGTGAATCTTGGTGGTCTCGAGCGCCTCCTCCAGCGTGAGCGGCGGCAGGATGGTGGGCAGCCGCTTCGCCAGCATGGATTTGCCGGTGCCAGGTGGCCCAATGAGCAAGACGTTGTGTCCGCCCGCCGCGGCAATCTCCAGCGCGCGCTTGACGGACTCCTGTCCCTTGACGTCCGCGAAGTCCAATTCGCCATCCGGCGCCTGCTCGAATATCTGCGCCACATCCACCTTCGTCGGCGAGAGCTTGATCCCGCCTTCCAGGAAGCTCACCGCCTCACGCAGATTCTGAACCGGGATCACTTGCAGGCCCGCAACCACGGCCGCCTCGGCGGCGTTGTCGGGCGGGACCAGGATGCCGAGCTTGCCCTGCGCCCGCGCCCGCAAGGCGATGGGCAGGACGCCTTTGACCGGGCGCACCGCGCCGGTCAGGGCCAGCTCGCCGACCATGACGAAGTTGTCCAGTTGGTCGCTCTCCATCTGTTCGCTCGCCGCCGCCATCCCGATGGCGATGGGCAGATCGAAGCTGGGTCCCTCTTTCTTCACGTCCGCCGGTGCCAGGTTGATCGTGGTGCGGCCGAACGTGAAGCTGAACCCGGAATTAATCAAAGCCGTCATGACCCGATCGCGCGATTCTTTGACGGCGGCATCGGGCAAACCCACAATGATAAGCAGCGTGTCTCCGTAACCGGCGTTGACTTCCACTTCGACCGGATACGCTTCGATGCCGCTGACCGCAGCGGAGCAGACCTTGGCCAACATGGGCCTTGTTATGGGTCAGCGCGCCCGAAAGCGCAATGCGGAAATGAGCGCCCCCCGGGACGGCAATCACAATTCCAAAGCGTTGCGGCGTGAGGGGGGTCTTCCCCAGGCCCGCGGATTGTCCGGCGTGGGCGGGCGGGCACAGCGCCTGTTGTTTATCCCGCGCAACGCGCCTGGGCCGGCTACACGGCGTTCCCAGGCCCAGGAAGGGAGGTCTTCGAAGTGTGCAAGCTGGTGGGCGGGTCCTGACGCGCTTTCGCGCTTCAACGTTTCCGGGCCTTCTGCCACCTTCCGGCCTGATGGCCTCATACGCGCTGACGATTTTTGTCGGAGCCTTTCTCCTGTTCCAGGTGCAGCCGCTCATGGGCAAGTACATCCTGCCGTGGTTCGGTGGCGGCCCCGGCGTCTGGACCACCTGCATGTTGTTCTTTCAGGTGCTGCTGGTGGGGGGCTACGCCTACGCGCATTGGAGCGCGCGCTGGCTCAAGCCGCGGACGCAGGCGGTGGCGCACCTGGCGCTGCTGGCCGCCGCGGTGGCGCTGCTCCCGATTACGCCGGGCGATGCCTGGAAGCCGCAGGGCGCCGGGGATCCGACCTTGCGGATTCTGCTGCTGCTGGGCGCCAGCCTCGGGCTGCCCTATTTCGTGCTCTCTTCCACCGGGCCCCTCATCCAGCATTGGTTCAGCCGCGCGCGGCCCGGCGCGTCGCCCTACCGGCTCTACGCCCTGTCCAACATCGGCTCGTTGCTGGCCCTGCTGAGCTACCCGTTCTTCTTCGAAACCCATTTCACCCGCCAGGCGCAAGCCAGCCTCTGGGCGTGGGGATTGGTGGCCTATGCCCTGTGCTGCGGGTTCTGCGCACTGAGGCTTGTGAGGGAGGAAAACCGAAGGGAGAAGGCAGAAGGAAGAATGCGGAATGCAGAAGCCGATCTCACGGACCACGCGCCACGCGCCGCGCCGGCTGCCGAGGTCAACATTGCTCCCTCAATTCCCCAACGGCTGCAGTGGCTGTTGCTGCCGGCCTGCGCCTCGGTGCTGCTGCTGGCGGTGACCAACAAGCTGTGCCAGGACGTCGCGGTGATCCCCTTCCTTTGGATACTGCCGCTGGCGCTTTACCTGCTGAGCTTCATCATCTGCTTCGACAGCCCGCGATGGTATCGGCGTTTCCCCTACGCGCTCGCGCTGATTGCCGCGCTGGCGGGGTTGTGCTGGGCGCTGTTCAACGCGAGCGAGCTGCCGCTGCACAAGCAGTTGGCGATTTACTGCGGAGGGCTCTTCATCTGCTGCATGGTTTGTCACGGCGAACTCTACCGCCTCAAGCCCGCCCCGCGCCATCTGACCGGCTTCTACCTGATGATCGCCCTGGGCGGCGCGCTGGGCGGCCTCTTTGTCGCGGTCGGCGCGCCGCTCTTGTTTGCGAACTACTACGAATTGCACTGGGGGCTTGTTCTCTGCGGCCTCCTGTTCGTCCTGGTCTGCATGTCGGGCGGGCGAGCGTCCCCGCGAGCCCTGGCCTCCTGCGCCAAAGAGAAAAATGGGACTGGCGGGAACCCTTGCCCTGCCGCTTCGGAGCCCGGCCCCCTCGCCCCCGAGCCTTACTGGCGCTGGCTGGCGTGCCTACTCACGCTCGGAGCCTTTGCCGGACTCGACCAGACGCTGGCACGGCTGCCGAGTCATTCGACGGCGCCGCCGCAAGGCTCCGTCACCGCGCTGCGCATCGTGATGTGGGCGGCGGTGGCCTCGCTGGGCCTGTCGTGGGGCCTCCGGGGGAACTACAAGAGATTCCGCCATTGGCGTTTTCTGGCCTGCATTTGGCTCATCCTGGGCGTGGCGGGGCTGGGCGCGATGCTCTGGAAGGAAGCGCGCGCTTCGGCCGCCGGCTGCCTTTACCAGTCCCGCAACTTCTATGGCGTGCTGACGATCTACGAGTATGAGCGGGAAGACCCCGAGTTGCGCTACCTGCTCTTGCAGCACGGCCGGATCACCCACGGCCTGCAATTCACCAGCCCGGACCGCGCGGCTGAGCCGGTCAGCTACTACGGACCCGGGAGCGGCATTTGGCTGGCAGTCAACGCCCTGCCGCCTGGACCGCGGCGCATCGGCGTGGTAGGGCTCGGCACGGGCACCATGGCGGCCTTTGGCCGCGCGGGCGATTATGTGCGGTTCTACGAAATCAACCCGCAGGTGGAGCAGGTCGCCGCGTCGTGGTTTACCTACCTGGCCAACTGCCCCGCCAGGGTGGAGGTCGCCGCCGGCGACGCCCGGCTGTCAATGGAGCACGAGCCGCCGCAGAATTTTGACCTGCTGGTCCTCGATGCCTTCAGCAGCGATGCGGTCCCCGTTCACCTGCTGACCAAAGAGGCGTTCGAGGTGTACCGGCGGCACATCCACCCAAATGGTGTCATCGCCGTTCACATCTCCAATCACTTCCTCAACCTCGCGCCGGTCGTCGTCAACCTCGCCCGCCATTTCAACTACAAGCTGGCATCCATAGATTATGAGGAATCTGACGAAGAATGGTGGCTTTACGGCTCGACCTGGGTTCTGCTGTCGCACAACGGGGAGCTAATGGACTCACCCGCCGTGCGCAGCGCCGCCAGCCCCGCCGGCACCAACCCCGTCAGAATCCCGCTCTGGACGGACGACTTCGCCAGCCTGTTCCAGATACTGGATTAATTCACCTGGATCTTGCGCGGCTTGACCTTTTCGGACTTGGGCAAGGTCAGGGTCAGCACGCCCTGATCCACTTTTGCCGAAATCCTGCTTGCGTCAATCGCCGGATCGAGCTCGAACACGCGGCGGTAATCCGCCAGAACACGTTCGCGGAATAACGGCGTGCCCGTGGCAACGTCGTTCCGCCGATGGCCCACAAGGGTGATCTCATTGTCTTCGAGGGTTATTTCCAAGCCGTCTTTGTTGACGCCCGGCATCTCCGCTTCGACGACATAGCCTTCCTTGGTCTCGTAAATGTCCACCTCCGGCACAACATAGTCCGGCTCGCGCCGTGGCTCCGTCTTGGCCCGCTGTTCGGTTTGCACTGTTGCTTTCATGTTAGTAGTCCTTTCTTTGTAGCCTTTCCCGGCGGGCGCACCCGCCGGGAAGGGGGTTCAGCTCACATTGACATCAATCCGCTTCGGCTTGGCTTCCTCCGTCTTGGGCAAAGTGATGGTGAGAATGCCATCCTGGTATTGCGCCTTGACCTTGTCTGCCGCTACCGGCGCCGGCAACGCCACGGTCCGCTGGAAGCGTCCGAAGAACCGTTCCGTGCGATACATCTCTGCATCCTGATGTTTCTCCTCACTCTTGCGCTCGCCCGAAACGCTCAGGCAACCCTCATGCAGAGAGACGTCAATGTCCTCGCGCTTCATCCCCGGCACTTCTACCTTTACGACCAGGTTGTCCTTGTCCTCGTAGAGGTCCAAACTCGGCGTCCAACCGCTGAACAAACGCGCCGAGCGGCCTATCTCGGCCAGCGGCGATTCGAACAGGCGGTCAATTTCATTCCGCAAGTCCGTTAACCGCCCGAAGCTTGGCCATCCGGTCATCTCTGGTCTGTTCCATCGTATCAAACTATTCATAGCATGTCCTTTCTGTTGGTTGATTAATTAACAATTACATCTAAGCTATTAACATGCCAGGATTGCTTCTTGTTAATAAGTGGTTGATTAACAGCATGATACGATTAACACACCCATCGCAAGCAATGGCCAATATGAGCCATCGTGACACACATAGCCATCGTTGTGGCCTGGATTGTGTGCCATTGTGTCTCTTCTTTGGGGGGGTAACAGCAGTCAAATGGACCGGATGGTCGCTGACCAGAGTGACGAGGCCCTGGCCGTTCAGTAAGTATTACCTTTGGCAGTACCTTGGTAGTGGCCAGGTAGTACCTTGCAACACAGGCTGTTATTCCTCCCGGCGCCTGAAAGTCTGCACCCGTTTGCTACGCGTTCCACCGCGTCCCTGAATCAGACGGGGACGCGGTGAGACGCGTCCCTGCCATAGCCCATCGCCGCCGCCCGGAGACCGGGCGCGACTACTGCACCTGGATAAAGGCTGATCCCTTCGCCTTGCAGACGGGACAGGTCTCGGGCGGTGCCCCGAACTCGATGTCACCGCAGATGGGGCAGAGGTAAATCTTGTCCTGGGGCAAATCCTTCCCTTGTTTTGCCGCTTCCAGCGCCAGTTGATAGAGCCGGGCATGGACCGCTTCAGCTTTGGGTGCAAGGTCAAACATCCGCTTGGCCTTGTGGCCCTCCGCTTCCGCCTGCTGGAGCATGGGCGGATACATATGGGTGTACTCGTAAGTCTCGCCCGCAATCGCGGCCCCAAGATTCTCGGCGGTGGACCCAATGCCGTCCATGGCCGCCAGGTGTCCTTCCGCGTGAATGCGTTCGGCTGCCGCCGCGGTGCGGAAGAGCTTGGCGATGTTGTGGAGACCTTCCTTTTCGGCGCGCTTGGCGAACGCCAAGTACTTTTGGCTCGCCTGGCTTTCCCCGGCGAATGCTTCTTTCAGGTTGTTGATCGTGTTGCTCATAAAGCGTTCAGATTTGATCAGCAAATCATACCGGCCAAACTGCAGGAGGGAAACCTTTTTCGCCTCTCGCCCAGCGCGTATGCATGAAGGGCTTTCACAGTTCGGGACGGCGGTGAGTCACAAAGGCCAGCGCCTTGGCGAGATTGTCCTGGCCCATGGCGGATTGGAAATCGGTGAGGGACTGGTGCTGGGGTTTGGGGTGACGAGCGCGCCAGTGCATGAAGAGGCTGGTGACGAGGCGGCGGAGCAGGCCCAGGATCCACAGGCCGTTAGTGTTGCGGGCACGGCTTTAGCGATGTTCTGCAGCAGGGTCGGTTGGTTGTTCTGCACGGTCAGGAGATAGGGGGCTCCATGCTCCATGACCAACTCGCGGGCGGTTTGGTCCTGAGTGTGGAGCGCGTCCAGCGCCACAAGGCGTCCGTTCAGGTCCAGCGTGCGCGAACAGTTCGCGCGCTCGACGCAGGGAAAACGGTGTTCATCCGCGCGGATCTGTGGTTGTATCGGGTCGCAAATGGAACCAGGCAAACCGCCACAACCCGGAACAACGGATGAACTGCAAGCCCACCCGCGCCGCACGATGCTCGTGTGTGTTGCACTGGTGGCGGCGACACTGGCGGCGTTTGCGCCGGTGATGGGGAATGGGTTCGTCAACTACGATGATCGGGACTACGTCACGGCTAATCCGCACGTGCTGGGCGGCTTGAGCTGGGAGAGTGTGGCGTGGGCTTTTCGGAGCGGGCATGCGGGCAACTGGCATCCGCTAACGTGGCTCTCGCACATGCTGGATGTGCAGCTATTCGGCTTGCGCGCCTGGGGGCATCATGCGACGAGCCTGCTGCTGCACGCGGCCAACGCCGTGCTGCTGTTCCTGTTCCTGCAATGCGCAATGCGGAGTGCGGAGTGCGGAATGCCGAAGGAGACGCCGGAGGAGCACCCCCCCACTCCGCACTTCGCACTTCGCACTTTCTGGCTCTGCGCCCTGGTGGCGGGCTTGTTTGCGCTGCATCCGCTGCGGGTCGAGTCGGTGGCCTGGGTGGCGGAGCGCAAGGACGTGCTGAGCGGGTTTTTCTTCCTGCTGACGCTCTGGGCCTACGTTCGGCACGCGGAGTGCGGAAGGCAGAGGGCGGAGTCTAAAGTCCCAGGGGGGCCACGGACCACGGACCCCGCATCACGTTTCACGTTTCACGCTTCACGCTTCTACTTTCTCGCGCTGGCCCTCTTCGCCCTGGGCCTGATGAGCAAGCCAATGCTGGTCACCCTGCCCTTTGTCCTGCTGCTGCTCGATTACTGGCCCCTCGGCAGAAGTGCGGAGTGCGGAGTGCGGAGTGCGGAATCACTCGCCACGCGCCACACGCCACTCCATCGCCCCACCATTCCGGCATTCCGCTTGGTTCTGGAGAAGGTTCCCTTCTTCGCCCTGGCCGCCGCCTCGTGCGTGGTGACGTTCATCGTACAGCGCGGGGCTGGGGCGGTCCGTTCGCTGGAAACAATGCCGCTGGAGTTTCGGATTACCAATGCGCTGATCTCCTATGTGCGGTATGTGGGCAAGATGGTGTGGCCCGCGAAACTGGCGGTGTTTTATCCCGCGCCGGCGGAATGGCCGGCGTTATGGGTGGCGCTGGCGGCGCTGGGGCTGGCGGGCGTGTCGGTCTTGGCTCTGCGCCGGGCGCGCCGGGCGCCGTGGTTCGCGTTCGGCTGGCTTTGGTACGGGGTGACGCTGCTGCCGGTGATCGGGCTGGTGCAGGTGGGGCAGCAGGCAATGGCCGACCGCTACACCTACATCCCGCTGATCGGGCTGTGCGTGGCCCTGGTGTGGGGCGGAGCGGACTTGGCCTGCTGTTGGGCGCGGCGCGGAATCCGCCCGTCCCCGGGCGGAGCCGGGGTCTTGCCACTCGGCGGCGCGGAACCCTCGGAGGCCCCGCGGCTGGCGCACGGCGCTGCGCCCGGGATCGGGCGCGCTCCGGCGTTGCTGGCGGCATGCGCCGTGGCGGCGTGCGGGGTGTTGACCTGGCGGCAAGCGGGCTTCTGGCGCGACAGCACGAGCCTGTTCGAACATGCACTGGCCGTCACGCGCGACAACTTCGTGGCGCATAGTAACCTCGGGGTGGTGCTGCTGGACCAGGGCAAGCTGGCGGCGGCGCAGCAGCATTTCACAGAGGCGGTTCGGATCAAGAGCAATTACCCGGAAGGGCTGGGGAACCTTGCGTTGTGCCGCTTGAGCGAGGGGCGCACGGCGGAAGCCGAGGAGTTGTTGGAACGGGCGCTCCGGGCGCGGCCAAGCGCCCCCAACCATTACAACCTGGCCAATCTGCTGTTGCAGCAGGGGAAGTTCGAGGAGGCCCAAGCGCAATATGAAGCAGCACTGCGGTTAAACCCCGAGTTGATCGAGGCGTGGTTTAACCTCGGAGTGCTGGAGGCGAAGCAAGGGCAACCGGCCAAGGCGGCACGGAATTACGCCGAAGCGCTGCGCCTCCAGCCGGCTCATACGGGGGCGCACCTGAGCCTGGGGGCGCTGCTGGCAGGGGAAAAGAAGTTCGTCGAGGCTATTGGGCACTTCGAGGCGGTGTTGCGGGCAACGCCGGACAACCTTGACGCTCATTTCAACCTGGCGTCGGCGCTGAATGCCAAGGGTGATTACGCCGGCGCGGCGGCACAGTATGCCGAAGTGTGCCGGTTGCACCCGGAGGATGTCGAGGCGCGGCAAGGCCTGGCGCTGGCGCTGTTGGGCGCGGACAGGATGACGGAAGCGGTGGAGCAGTTCCGCGAGGCGCTGCGGCTGCGGCCGGATGCGCGCATGCACCATTATCTGGCGCTGGTGCTGGATAGCCAGGGCCGGGCGGCGGAGGCGCTGCCCCACTATCGCGACGCGGTGCGGCTCGGGCCGGACACCGCCCTGTATCTGAATGACCTCGCATGGTTCCTGGCCACCAACCCCATGCCCGACCTGCGCGACGGGGCCGAAGCGGTGCGGCTGGCGGAGCGGGCGCGTGAACTCAACCGCGGCAAAGAGGCGCGCGTCTGGGGAACGCTGGACGCGGCTTACGCGGAGGCCGGTCGTTTTGCCGAAGCCTTGGCAACGGCGGCCAAAGCCCGCGAGCTGGCGCTGGCCGCCGGACAGGCGGACATCGCCCGGCAAGCTGAGGAGAGAATGGCACTCTACCACGCCGGCAAGCCTTACCGAATAGCGCGGCCACAGGAAGCGATAACACCACCCAATGGCCCCAAGTAGATGGGGACTGGTGCTTCTGTGAAACAAGGCGCCCCAAGGATGGCAGGGCAACGAACCCGCGATTGAGTTGTCCGCTGGGAACTCCACACAAGTTCAGTTTTGCATAAGTCTCTCGATGAGAGTGCATTACGTCCCGAACCGCCCGGGGAGACGGCCAAATCTTATACCCGGTGTGGATACGGGAAGGAGAGGTTACGGTCCGGGTGTGTGTCCGAGCGCTGAAGGACGGCGATTGGCTGTGGATTCGGGAATTAGAATTGTTCCAAGTATTGACAGGCCGGGGATTGGGGTTAGGTTGGCGGTGACATGCATCAAGCGGTGACAAATGAGGGCGACAGAGGGCTGGACGAGCAGCTGGCGCGGGGCGGTTTTCGTTTTACGCCGCAGCGGCAGCATGTGTATGGTGTCCTCTTGCAGCAACGGGATCACCCGACCGCCGAGCAGGTGTTTATCCGGGCGAAGCGGGAGATGCCTGAGATTTCGATGGCGACGGTGTATAATTGCCTGGATGCGCTGGTGAAGAGCGGGTTGGCGCGGCAGGTGACGCTGGGGCGCGGGGCGGCGAGGTATTGCCCGAATATGCGGCAGCATTGCCATTTTTATTGCGACGAGTGCGATAGCGTGTTCGATGTGGATCTGCCGGGCGAGCCGGGGATTGAGCTGCCGCCGGGTTACCAGGCGGCGCGGTATGAGATAGCGATTCATGGGCGGTGCGCGGCGTGCGCGGGGGCCAGCGAGGAGCAACAGTCCGGGCGGATTGAGCAAGTGACAGGTTGAATGGTTGACATGAGAGATAATGGTTCACCTCAGAGACATAAAGGCGGCACGGGCGGGCGCGCGCCGGGTCGGCCGCTTGAGTTAATATGAGCACCGCAGCCGAGACCATCGAGGGATTGGTAAGGAAGGAGTATAAGTACGGCTTTGTCACTGACGTGGAGGCCGAGTCAGCGCCGCCGGGCTTGAACGAGGACATTGTGCGCTTGATCTCGGCGAAGAAGCGCGAGCCGGAGTTTCTGCTGGAGTGGCGGTTGAAGGCTTTCCGGCATTGGCTGACGCTGAAGGAGCCGGAGTGGGCACATGTGCATCACCCGCCGATTGATTACCAGGGTTCGGTGTATTACTCGGCACCGAAGAAGAAGGGCGACGGGCCGCGGAGCCTGGAGGAGGTGGACCCGAAGCTTTTGGAGACTTACGAGAAGCTGGGCATCCCGCTGCACGAACGCGCGCGGCTGGCAGGCGTGGCGGTGGACGCGGTGTTTGACAGCGTGTCGGTGGGGACGACGTTCAAGAAGCAACTGGCGGAGAAGGGGATTATCTTTTGCTCGTTCACGGATGCGGTGCAGGAGCATCCGGAGCTGGTGCGCAAGCATCTCGGGACGGTGGTGCCGTACACGGACAACTTCTTCGCGGCGCTCAACTCGGCGGTGTTCAGCGACGGGTCGTTCTGCTTCATTCCCAAAGGAGTGCGCTGCCCGATGGAGCTGTCCACCTACTTCCGGATCAATGCGGCCAACACGGGGCAGTTCGAGCGGACGCTGATCGTGGCGGAGGACGGGGCGTCGGTGAGCTACCTCGAGGGATGCACGGCGCCGATGCGGGACGAGCACCAGTTGCACGCGGCGGTGGTGGAACTGATCGCGCTGGACCACGCGCAGATCAAATACTCGACAGTGCAGAACTGGTATCCCGGGGACGAACAGGGCAAGGGGGGAATATACAACTTTGTGACCAAGCGCGGGCTGTGCAAGGGGAAGCACTCCAAGATAAGCTGGACGCAGGTGGAGACGGGCTCGGCGATCACGTGGAAGTACCCAAGCTGCATTTTGCTGGGGGATCATTCGACAGGCGAGTTCTACTCGGTGGCGCTGACGAACAACTATCAGCAGGCGGACACGGGCACCAAGATGGTGCACGTGGGCCGGAACACGCGCAGCACAATTGTGTCCAAGGGCATCTCGGCCGGGCACGGCCAGAACAGTTACCGGGGGCTGGTGAAGGTGCAGAAGAGCGCAGCCCACGCACGGAACTTTTCGCAGTGCGATTCGTTGCTGCTGGGCGACAAGTGCGGGGCGCACACGTTCCCGTATATCGAGGTGAAGAACACCACGGCGCGGGTCGAGCACGAGGCTTCGACCTCGAAGATCGGCGAGGACCAGATTTTCTACTGCAACCAGCGCGGGCTGGCGACGCAGGACGCGGTGAACATGATTGTGAACGGCTTCTGCAAGGAGGTGTTTCGCGAGCTGCCGATGGAGTTCGCGGTGGAAGCGCAGAAGTTGTTGGGCGTGAGCCTCGAGGGGAGCGTGGGGTGAGCCCGGGAGAGCGAGTATCCCCGTGCACCTTGATTGAGCCCGGTGGGATTTGGGCTCTCGGAGACGTTCGCCCTCCCGAATGAAGGGGAAGTTGACAGGAAAACGATGAAACAAGCGATATTGGAAGTACAGGACCTGACCGCCGGGGTTGAGGGCAAACAGATACTTAAAGGCATCAACCTGCGGATATTCCCAGGCGAGGTGCATGCCATCATGGGACCAAACGGCAGCGGCAAGAGCACGCTGGCGGCGGTGCTCGCGGGCCGGGACGGCTACGCGGTGACGGCGGGCCGGATTGTGTACGAGGGGCGGAATTTGCTGGAGCTGGACCCGGAAGAGCGCGCGCGGGAGGGCCTGTTCCTCGCGTTTCAGTACCCGGTGGAAATCCCCGGGGTAAACAGCACGTATTTTCTGAAGGCCGCGCTGAACGAGATTCGCAAGCACAAGGGCCTGCCTGAGCTGGACGCGATGGAGTTCCTGGCTCTGGTGAAGGACAAGATTCAACTGCTGGAACTCAACGAGGACCTGCTGCGGCGGTCGGTCAACGAGGGGTTCTCGGGCGGGGAGAAGAAGCGCAACGAGATCTT
>CAZHEW010000009.1:0-1889 GCA_964531815.1 uncultured Verrucomicrobiota bacterium | reverse complement strand
GTTCGCGATTTTGGACGAGACCGACTCGGGGCTGGACATAGACGCGCTGAAGATCGTGTCCACCGGGGTAAACAAACTGCGGCGGCCGGACAACGCCCAACTGGTGATCACGCATTACCAGCGGCTGCTGAATTATATCGTCCCCGACTTTGTGCACGTGCTGGCCAACGGCCGGATTGTGCGCACCGGCGACAAGAAGCTCGCGTTGGAACTGGAGGAGAGGGGCTACGACTGGCTTCTCAAGCAGGGAGCCGCGGCGGCTTGAGGGGGCGGCAGACGGCGGGTCAGAGCGGGTAGCAATCCACCTTCGGCGCCACGCGGGGGCGCGTGTCCAACTCAAAGACTACTCGGTTGCGGCGGACCGTGAACCGGCTTTGCCCCGCCAGGGCCGTGGCTTCCAGCGCCTCCCATCCGCTCAAACCCCAGGCCGCGAAGCTGTGCCGGTAGAAGTGCCAGGAGTCGCGGGAATACCGCACGGGACGCATCTCGGTGTGCAGCGACGACTTCAGGATCGGCTGCAGGCAGTCCCAATCGCGGTCGCTGTAAAGGCCGTGCGGCACGAAGCGGGCCCGCTTGAGCTTGTCCGCCGTGGGTTGGTGCTTAATGGTGATCGCGGGCTCCAGCAAATCCTCCGTGGTGTGCAGCAGGAGCAGCGGGGGGCGGAAGGTGGCACGGATAAGTGTCTGACTGGTCAGCGCGCTGACCGCCGTGAACAGCGAGGCTGGCGCCGCTGGCAGTTTCGCTTTAGCACGCCGGAAGAAGTAAAACTCGTCGGTCGCCCCCGGCATAAACACCAAGGCCTTCACGACGTCGTTCGACTGGAAGCCGTGCAGCATGATGCCGACGCAGTTGGTGCGGTTGAGTTGGGTAACGTTCGTGCCGAGCGGCATCCGGCTCAGCGCGCTCTGCCAACTTTCCGCCGCCAGCGCGGCCTGCGCCAGGCAAAGCCAGAAAAGCAAGATTCTCAACACCACGCTCAGGCTAGCATTGTCCTTCCGCCGAACGCAATCCCCGCGCGACTTCACGCGTGCAAGGGCCAGCCCCCCGCTGCCTCAACCCCTTAATGCTGCATTAAGGTCAAAAGCCGGAAGCGGCGAAACCTCCTTTCATGCGCCCATCCCAACCATCCCTGCCGAACCTGGCCCCGGTAGCCATCTTGAGAGCGTGTACAAGGGGTGTACACGGGATGCACACCGGATGCACACCGGTAAAACCCTTGTGCATCCCTGGTGCATCCCGTGTACTCCCCTTGTACACGGCGCGCAACAGTGGAGAGGCGCCTTGGGTGGTGGCGGACTGCGCCTCCGGGGTTGCGGGTGCAAGGATCGGGCTGGGCCGCGTTTACTGGCGTTTCTGCGGTCCGCCGGACTACCGCCTGGGCGGGACAATCGCGCTGGTCACGTGGTCCGGGCTTTTCCAGCCGTTCTTGTGCTGGCAGTTAACGATAACGGCCCTCTGCCCGGGGTTGGGGTGGCCAAACGGGGTGGCGTAAAGAGCTGTAATGTCGCGTTGGCCGTTGGCCCCCGGTCCCAGCAGGCCCAGGTAATAGACCCGGCGTGGCTTCATCCGGTCGGCATTACACGGCTCCTGGCCAAAGAGCATGATGTCCTCCACCGCCGCACCTGCGGCGAGCAGCAGTCGCACCACGCCGTTCTCGTCGTAGTCAATGCTTGCCGCAAGGACCAGTGCCGTCAACGGTCAATTGACCGACCCTGAAGTCTTGGCCCCGGGCGGCGGATCGAATGTCGCGCCAGTGGCTTCCTGGGCCGGGGCCGGCCAGCACGCGTCATCCGCAGCGAGCCAATCCCTGCCGCCTTCTGACCTATGCGAGACCATACCAAACACAACAACCCGCCCCCCTCACTCAACCTCAACCCCACAACGCCTGA
>CAZHEW010000008.1:0-22193 GCA_964531815.1 uncultured Verrucomicrobiota bacterium | reverse complement strand
CGGTCCAACAACAGACATCACCTATGAAAGCACGAGCCCTGAGCGCCTTCCTCGCCGGCCTCTGCCTAGTCGCAACCTCCACCCAGAGCGCAATCGTTTACTTCAGTGGGCCGTCGTTCCAGATTACCGAAATCACGCCTCAGCCTCTCGACGTCAACGGCGATGGAACGCCGGATGTCTACTTGCGGTTGTCCCTGCCGTTCTGCTACGGAAGCCCGGAAGGTCCGCCGGGCTATTGCATGTGGCCGTATGTTCTTGGCAGCTCTGGGTCTGCCGAGTTTCTCAAGAATGACGACTATTACGCCTATGCTTTCGCGCAACCTTATGGCAGATGGATCGGTAATAGTGCTCCGTTAGGGAGACATTGGAGCGGGCCAAATGGGTATGCGGGACTGGCCACTCAATGGTGGCACCGCACCGGGCGGATCATCAACGACCAACTTGTCTATTCTGGTTGGGACGGCCCGCTGGGCGCACTGGGCATCGGCTACTTGGGTGTGAGGTTTTACGCCGCTGACGCTCTGCACTATGGCTGGATTCGCGTCCGTCTCCCCGGCGCAGTTGTAGATTGGGCCTACGAAACCTGCCCCGATACACCCATCCGGGCCGGTGACATTGGCTCAGCCGGTGAGTCGGTCCAGTTCACAGTCGAGTGGTCCAGCCCGCGCCATAGGTCAGGCAGTTCGGACCAGGAGGTCGGCACCGGCTCTTTCATTCTGACGGGCAATACCTTGCGCGGCGAGCTGAGCCTGGCAGGGCAATTCTCTTCCGCCCACATCGTCGGCCCGGGGAACCCTCGCCAGCGAGCGGAGCCCATGTCAGCCTTTGGCCAGCCGCTCGTCGCCAATGCCGGCCGCACCGCCTTCTTCAGTGAGGTGATTCTCACCCCCTCGCAGGTCAAGCACCTGCTCCGCGGCCAGTATTGCGTGACCGTTGACGACGGCGTTCTCACAGGCCAAATCGTGCCCGTTTCGTCCGCTCGCTAGCACCACAATCTGTTTGGCCAGCACCGCCAACCGAGTCGTGCAACGGGAGATTGGTGGGCGAGGAGAGGGGGCCGTCTCGTTCCCATTGAGGTTCATGGAGCGTGGAGCTTGGTTTCACTGAGCAGCGTCGAGATAGGCGTGCATGATGCGGCGGGCATCCTCCATGGACTGGGCCGCGTGGAGGAGCGACACGCCGGTCGGGAACCGGCGCAGCACCGAACCGGAGGTCAGCTCCTCTTCCTTGACGCTGACACGGAGCAATGGAATGCGCCGTTGCCGGGCCAGCGCGTAGAGCTTGTCCAGGTCGTTCATTTCCGGCTGGCCCAGGTCGAGGCATTGGGCCGAGGGCACACGGAGGTATTCGGGGCCGTTGAGGTTGATGTCGCCGCACGAGTGCAGGCCGCCGCCGCCCAGTTCGCGCAGCACCCGCTCGTCATGCGGGGCGATTTGCTCCCGATACATGCGCGGCGACAGCATGATGGCGGAGTCAATGCGGATCAGGATTGAACCGCGGATAACAAACCCATGCTGATGGGCCCAGCCCGGCGGACCGTCGTTCACGTAACGGGACAGGTGCCGCGCGAAGCCCACTTGCGCCGCAGCGGCCTTGGACAGAGCGTCGGCCACGAGTGCCGGGTCCTGGCAGAGGTCCACGTAAAGCTCGCTGCCGCGCAGCAGCTCCACCGTATCCATCGGTCCCTGCAAATCAGGCAGCACCAGCTTGATGACGCGAGCCAGGCCCGGATAGGGTGCCAGCGCGGCACGGTAGAACTCGTAGCGCTCGACTACGCGCGGGCACCAGCCTTGAGTGAAATCCAGCGGGTCGCGCTGCAAGGCAGCGGCGAATTCCGGCCGGGTTTCGAAGTGCCGCGCCCAGGGCGGGTTATCATCCACCTGTTCGATGCGGGCGCCAAACAGGGATGCGATCAACACGCAGCCGAAGTTCGCGCGGATGGTGCAGGGCAAATCATCGCCGACCGTCTCCCGGTGGCAAAAACTCGTGCCCCAGGCGGACACCAGCTCGTTGAAGAGCATCTTTTCCGGGTCGGCGATGGCTTCGGCATGCGGATAGGGGGTCCAACCGTCCGGCGGAGCTGGGTAGCTGAGAACCAGCGGCAGGCGTTTGACCGGTTGCCAGGACAAAGCGCGGCGATGCAATTCTTCGACCCGTGCCTCCCGCTCGGGGGTCAGGGTAGCGGCCAGGTGGTCGAGCAACTCGGTGAGGCGCGGGTTCACTTGAGGGAGGTCTTGCCGCCAAACATTAAGCCAGTCACGAGCATCCGCTCATCATATTGGAGAACGGGCGAAGAGCCCCCCCCTAATGCGACGACTTCCCGAGGCTGACGTCGCTGTCGTCGGCAGCCACCGGCGGGCGGAGTTCAGCGGCGCACTTCTTGACTTCCTCGACTGCCACCGCCAAGCCACGCTGCGCCAGCGGTGAGAGTGTCTCTCCGATGCCGAACTCCTCGACGGGAATGGTCAGCCACCACGCCTCGGGCGCATGGCCGAATACGTCCCGGGCCAGTGCCAGCAATGTCGCCGGGCTCGCCGCATGCGCCATGACCTGCGAACTGGCCGCAGGCGCCAGCCTGCGCATCTGCACTTCGCGCGGCGCATCCACCGCCGCATCCACGAATATGACGAGGCGCGCCCGCGAAAGCGCCTCAGCCAGTTCAGGTGTCAACAGCGGAACAGCTAACACCTGGACTCCAGCCAGAGCGAGCGCAGCGACAACCTCCGCCACCTTTGGCCCCACCCCATCGTCGCTGCGCAGCGTGTTGCCGTAGCCGATGACCAGAAGGCCCATCGGTTGTTTCTGTCGTTCTGATGTCATCTCCCCCCCGGAATGTAGCACAATCGCTAAGCCTCCGGAATCGTCTGCTGTTGTTTGCCGGTCATCAATCCAAGCTTACCAGGCGATGCCCAGGTTAGGATACTTGGCGATGGTTGAATCGGGCGTGAGCAGCGTCAAGTGGTGCTGCTGGGCCGTGGCAATGAGCACACGATCGAAGGGATCGCGGTGAATGGCCGGCAGGAGCGTCGCGCGGGCGGCAATCAGGCTGGTGACGGGCAGTTCCTGCAGTTGATGCCGCTGCGCCATGGCGGCGAACCACTCGTCCACCGGCTTGGGGAGAAAGACCTTTCGCGCCGCAGCTTTCTGCCCCACCTCCAGCGCGCTGATAGCCGAGACGAAGCAAGCTGTTTGCGCGCCGCGGAGGAGTTTGGCCGCCGCAGGAGAAATGGCCGCCGGCTCGCCCGCCAGCCAGAGCAGCACGCAAGTGTCCAAAAGGATCACCGGGATTCCTCCGGCCAATCTTCTTCCGTCGCCGGCTCTGTCGGGTCGAAACCGGGAGCGAACCTAACCTTCAACGCCCGGTCGGGCTTAAGCCGGTCATGCGCGGGCGCAACCGCCTTCATCTCCGCCACCGGCTTCCCGCTCCGGCAAATCAGGACGACTTCCCCCTGTTCCTCGACCGCTGCCAGCAACTTCGAGAGCTGGGTCTTGGCCTGGTGCGTGTTGACGGTTATCATAGACTTAGCTAAGTCTAGTCTATCTCGGCCACCTTGGCAACCTGGGACTACTTCTCCCGGCCCTCGAGTTGCGCGGCCAGCCGGTCAAATCCTCTAAGGTTGTCCTGCAGGCGTGCCTGGGCGTCTTCATCTGTGTGGTTGAGAATGCCCAGCGGCCCGTGCCATCCGCTGTCCCGTAGGATGCGCAACAGCTTGAGATCAAGATTGCCCTGGCCCAGCGGCATTATCTTCTTGCCGAGCTTCTCTCCCTCGCGGGTCATGCCATTGAGGTTGAGCGCCAACAAGTAGGGTTTCATCTGCTTGAGCAGCTCCGGGAAACGGTCGAGGTGCTCATGGCCGTGGTGCAGGTTATAGACGATACCGACATTGGTGTATCCCTGCGTCTTGAGGCGTTCAATGATGGCGATCTGGTTCTCCGGCTCTCCGAACCAGGCACCGTGGTTATAGAGGGCAACCCGGCAGCTCATCCGGGCGGCCGCCTCGGCGATGGGGCGAATGCGGGCTGCCTCGGCTTCGACGCGCGCCTTCTGCTCCGCTTCATCCTTCGTTGGCTGGCCCCCGCCGCTGACCCAGAGCTGGACGCCGCGCAGATCATGGCGCCGGAGCACGTCAAGGATCAACCGCGCCTCGTCGTTCATCTCCCACGGGAACCACCACGCCAGCAGCCGGACGCCATGGCGTTTGAGCGCCTCCATTTCGGCATCGAACGTGGGGATGTGATTGGCGCGGTAATCGTAGGCGAACAGTTTGAACCCCAGTTTCTCCAGCATCGCCGCGCGCGCTTCCGGCCCGCGCGCCTTCGCGTCAAACGGCACGATGCACCAGGCCACCAGGTTCGTCCGGGCAAAAAGCTGGTAGTCGCCTCTCACTTCCCGGATGGGCTCGGCAGCGCAGGAAAGCAAGGGCGCTGACGTGCAGATATACAGCGAGAGACAGAGAAGCGCAGGTAACGCAGTCCCCGTTCTTTTCGAGTGATGGGTTGAGTTCTTCAGGATCATAGTGTGTTCTCTCCGTTTAGCGGGGACTATCTGCCAGTCCAGACCGGAGCAAGCCAGGCAACGGGTTTAGCGGCGCTGCCGCCGGGCGCATCGCCGCCTCCCGCATTCCACACCCGCACGAAGAAATACTTGTTGGTAGCGTCGCTGACAGTCGGACTCCACGTAACGGAATAGGCGGGCACAGGACTGTGAACCTGCGCCGCCGCCCCGCCGTCCTTCACGATATCTATCTTCGTGATCTTGTCCTTGGGGTTGCCGGTGTCCGGGTCACTGATGGAAATGCTGAAGTTGAAGGTCGTCGACCGGTTGAGCGTCGAGCCCATGGCTGCGCCGTTCACCGTGTAGCGGCATTGGATGTTCCCCTCGAGCGACGCATAGGTCCGCCGATGCTTCACCGCGTCCAGAATGGCCGCCTTGGTCCTGGCGGTCGCCAGCACAAACGTGCGGGACGTATGATGCTGGATGCCCCAGAAGCCGTGGTTGTCGAGGCCGCACACGGGCGACACTTTCCAGCCCTTGTCCAGCGCATTCACAAAAGCCGGATAATGGATCTTGTTGTTCGAGTTGATGACCTCCAGCAAGGTGATGACGTCCGCCACCTGTGGATCGCACCAGGCCCAATTGTTGTAGCCGTGGGCCCCGGGGTGATTGAAGCTGGCGACCACCGAACCCTCGCCGTTGGGCGGGGCGGTCTTGAGCCACTTGTAGAAGGAGGGAAGGTCAACGCCCGGCGCGAGGGCATTCAGGTAATCGCGGCTGTTGATGACATTAAGGTGGCCCGTGCCGTTGGGGCCGTTGTTCTCGGAGTGTTCATAGCCCGCGATGGCCACGAAACTGGCATCGGTGGCCGCAGCAGCATCCCGTTTGGCTGCCACCCAAGCCGCGTTGTCCGAGCTGGGGGGCTGAAAGCCGGCTTCCTGCGAGTGATCGGCCGTTACGTAGAAATCGAAGCCCTTGGCCTTGGCCAGCGCGTAATGCGCTGCGGGCGGCCCTTGATGCTTCTGCCAGTCCGGTCTCAGCACCTTGGCCCTCGGCCGCTTTGGCTTGCCCTCGCCCTCTTTCACCTCGGCTTTGGCGTATTGCTCGCCGTGACCCCAGGTATTCGCGGTGTGCGAGTGCGTGTTCCCGGCGTAGATCTGGTATTGCGCCAAAGGCGCGGCGGCTTGGCCCCATCCCACACCGCCGGCGCCAGACAGGCAGCCCAGGAGCACGGCCAGATCGCGCAAGAAAAACGACTGAGTATTCGGACGCTTCATCCATAACTTCTATACTGCCGGGTTCACTTCGGCAACCAAAGATAGAAGGCCCGGCAGAACCCCGCCGTCTGGCGCACCTTCGTATCTCGCGCCATGCCGGGCGAAGACGCGAACCCTCCGCTTCAAACCAGTTGACCGACTATACGGCAGCCTTATCCGGCTTGGGCGCTGGGCGCGGTCTGACGAAAAACAATCTGAAGGCGTAGGCCCAGTCGTGCCGCTCCGCCAGCCAGCCGCCCAAGCCACCGAGACCCGACCCCAGGAAGATGCCGCTGAGATGGATGCCGTTGGCGAGTGAGCACGTCCGATCGCGGTGATAACCCGTGATCATCGCCAACGCCGGCGACCAGATCCCGCCCGGCGCCGAGGAACGGCGGATCGCCCTAATGCGTGACCTGGTCGAGATGCACGGCTGCCCCTGAGAATGCCTCGCGGAAATGCGAGGAACGTTGCGCCAAAAACATCCCTGTTGGGACGCGCCGGGACGCCTTGGCAAGACGTGCCTGCCTCAGGCGTCCGAGGTACGCATCAACTCGTCCCGTCAAATGCCAGCCCGCTTGATCCTGGGCATCCCCATCCACCAAAGGGCCATCCTAACGCTGTGTACAAGGGGTGCACAAAGGATGCTCAAGGGATGCTCAAGCTTGAATCCCCTGTGCTCCCCTCGTGCATCCGGCGTACTCCCCTTGTACATGGCTTGAGACAATGAAGAAGTGCCTTTGGCCGGGTTGGGCTGGATCTTTGGCTTCAGTGTGGAAGCATTCGTCGTAACCTTACTCTTTTCATTGACTTGCAGCCCACCAGAGGAAGGTGGCAATGGAACGATTGCGCTGGTCATGCTCTCGCACGCTTTCCACCCGTTCCTGGTCTGGCAGGTGACGATAAAGACCTTCTGCCCGTGGCGGGGCTGGCCAAATCGGGCTGTGTAGAGGTCCGTGATGTCGCATTGGCCGTTGGTGGCCGGGCCCAACAGGCCCAGGTAATAGACCCGCCGGCACTTCATCCGGCCGGCGCTGCACGGCGGCTGGCCGAACACCATAATATCCTCACTGGCAGTCCCGATGTTCAACCACAGACGCACGCCGGCTTCCGGGTCGTTTTCAATCACGAGCTCGCCGACGGGGTTGGGGCTGAACACGACCGGGGCCGGGGGTTCGTCCACCGGCGGCTGGCCGATGCAGCGCAACGTACTGTTGATTTTGACGCAGAGTTGCTGGCCGCTCAGATGCGAGTACTGAGACAGCGCGGGATGGCTCGGGGCCGTCAAGGCAGATGCCCCCCAGCGCTGGCGCTGGGCTTCCGTCAGCGTCACGCCCCAGCCGTGTGAAGACGAGCCGAAGATTGCCCGCATCCGGCTCTGGCGTTCCGATCTCGGGTTTCGCGGCACGGTGCGGCTGCGGCAACATTGTCCGAACGGGGATGTGTAAAACACGAACGGCCCGAGTTTTCCGGTGCGGGGTGTATCAATAACCTTCATAGATCATTACCTTTCTCATATCGGCCGGGAGCGCGGTTAGACCGCAGGCCCGACATGGGTCCGCCGTCCAAACCGCCCTGCCTCCGCAGCCTTGTCGCAAGGGTGGCCTTGCCCGCGTATAACCTCAAGCCGAAACTCCCCCCTCACGCGGCTCTTTGGGGGGAAAATCGAAAGCCTGCTCTGGAGCGGTGGGACAGCGCAGCTTCGCCCCGGAGCCGGGACAAGATAGATGTCCCGGCGCAGACGCGGCGGGTGGCGAAGGTGAGCGGGACGCCATGCCAGTTTGATTCTCCGGACCGCAGGCGCGCATCAAGGTCAACAACCCGTTGACGGGGGCGCCTCGCCTACGCGTCCGCGCAAAACACACACGTTCTGGTGAAACTTGCCCGCCCAACCGGCGAGCTTGATGCAGCCGTGCTGAAAAGGGGAGTCTTCTACTGGCCGCTGTCGGCGATGGCAACTGCGGGGCTGTGGGCTGGGCTGGCACGGGCCACTTCCTGGAGGCCCCGCCGGAATCGGCCACGCGCGTTGTCATGAATTCCGCCTCGACAGTCTGCGTCTTAATGATAGTGTCCGAGGCAAGGCACCGGGCGAGTTGCCTTCGAGCTTGGGCGGTGACTCTAAACTCAAAGTGTTGAAGTTATGAAGCTGATTAAGATTCTGGTAGTGCTTAGCTGCGTCGGGTCGTTGCTGGCGGTTCCGGCTCTGGCCGCGGATAGAGCCGTTAAACGGCAGACTTGCTGTGAAAGGGCCGCCGCCGAAGGCAAGGAATGCCGGAACAAGTGCTGCGTCGCCGCCCACAAAGAGGGCAAATCGTGCGAGAAGTGCAACCCCAACAAGGAAGACCTTAAGTTTTTCAAGAAGGCTGAGCAGAACAACAAGGCGGCCAAGAAGTAAGGCCTGACGACTGGTTTTTGCAGGCCCTTTAAGAGGCGGGCTTGCCGCTGCACAACGGCCAGGGGCACGTGGGCCCCTCGGCATTTCTGGCCGTTATCAGATGGGGATGACTCCTGGTTCTGCGGGAATGTCCAGGAGGTGTTGCGTCCCGAATGCAGCGGTCTTTGACGAGCAGGCGATGGCCGTTACGAATTGCCGTGTCCCGGCCTGGCCGGGCAATGGCCGGCTGAAAGCGGAGGAAGCGCCGCTGGTGGTGATGCCCTGAGCGCCGGAAACCCCAGACTACTTGAGGCTGTACGACTTGGCGGCGCGAGCCCCGAGTTGGTGAGCCGCCAGGTGGCGCAGGTCTATCGGCGGGCCAATCGTGACACCGCTGGGCGACTTGGTGCCCTCGGCCAGGCTCTTTTCAGCGCCTTCGAGAACCAGGGTGGTGTAAAAGCCGAGGGTGATCGGGTGGAAGATTGCCTCGCGTTCTGCCGCGGAGCACTTGCCGTTGCGCAAGGCCAGGATTTGCTGGTAAAGCCGGCCGGGGCTGCTGATGCCGTAACCGGTGACGGTGTTGTCCTTCTCGAAGTTTCGGAACAGAGGGTTAACCTCGAGGATGCCGTCGGAGTGGACTTCGCACAAGCCGGGGGTATCCAATCCAAGGTCAATCAGACCGTCGGAGCAGATGATGCGGCTGGATTGGACGGTAACGGATGCAGCGGTATTTGGCACGGCCCAACCGGTGATGATGTGGGCCTGGGCCCCGGTCGTGAAAAGTATCTCCGTATCCACCAGGTCGTAGCCGTTGACGGGAATGGGCTTGAGAAAAGGCAGCTTCTGGGAGTAGCCGGTGGCACGGACCTGGACGGGAATGAGGTTGACGATCTTCATCAGAGCATCAGCCATGTGCACCGTAAGGAACGAGACGGGGGTGTTTTTCTCGGCAAAGTCCGGTGAAGCAAAGAACCGTGGGGAATGGTTGGGATCCACCACCCAGAGCTTGTCCAGCATGTAGAAGACCGCGGTCTGGAACGTGCCGTAGCGGCCCTTTTGGTACCGGGCTTCAGCTTCTTTGATGCGAGGGTCTTCGCGCTTGTGAAAATCTATGCCGAGAAAGCGCCTGGACTTCCGGGCAGCCGCGATCATCGCGTGGGCGTCCTTCACGGTGGCGGCGGTCGGCTTGGGCACCACGACGTCCAAGCCGGCGTTAAGGGCGTCCACGGTCGGGACGCAATGGAGGTGGTCGGGGGTATTGACCTGAACGGCGTCGAGTCGAACCTTGGCGAGCATGTCGCGATGATTGGCGAAGCGGCGGGCGGCGGGGATGCCGGCGAGGTCGGCAAACCAGTTGCGGTATTGTTCGTTGGGGTCGGCGACAGCGCAAACGTCCAGAAGGTGGGAGTAATGACTGCGGAAATACAGGTGCTGGTATATCTCACGGACGACCGAGCCGGAGCCGATGATCCCGAGTTTGAGTTTGGTTTGCATATTGGCTACGTAAGCGTTCCCGTCTGCCGGAGAAGGAAGACCGCCAGGAACTCGGCGGCGGCGCGAATGTCATCGAGGTTGATCTGCTCCTCGTCGGAGTGGGCGAAAGCGAGCTGGCCAGGGCCGAAGGTCAGGACCTGCATTTCCGGGTATTCGGTGGCAAAAAGCCGCGCATCGCAGGAGACGGTCCAGCCGAGGATGGGCTCGTTGCTCCAGAAGCCACACGCCTTCGCCGCGGCTATGGCGTTGCGGACGGACGGGGAATCGGGGGCGCCGTCGAAGGCTACGTTGTGCAGTTTCTCGTAGGCGACAGTGAGGACGTCCTTGCCGCGCTCGGGCCGGCCGATGCGACGGAGGTAATTCTCGGCCCCGCGCTGGGCGGCGCGGCGGAGGCGCTCCATGACCTCGCTGATGCCGTGCGTGGGGAGGAAGCCCTGGCCGCCTTCAAGGACGAGGGGCGAAGCAGACGACCGGTCTTCCTCCTGGCGCGGGCCACCGAGCTCAAAATGCACCCGTCCGCCCGCACGGGCCTCCAACTTCGGCTTGGACGACACCAGGCTGCGGACCAAGTGAGCCAGCTTGGTAATCGCGCCGTCGCGATCCCGGATGGCACCCATGTGACCGGTCGCACCATGAACATCCACCTTGACGGAGTCCCCCTCGCGGCGCAGGTCGTAATGACGCGCCACCATGGGCCTGCCGGTTGCCGGGTCGGTCACTTTCGTCTTGTCCCCGTAAAGGCCGACGTAGTGCGCGAGGCCGGCGGCGAGACAGTCGCTCACGAGCAGCTCCGTCTGGGGGCCGGGCGGGCGGTCAAAGCGGACCGTGAAGCTGACGCCGCCACAGATCCGGCTCGGATGCTCGCCAAAGGGGCCGATGATGCCGTGGCAAGTCTGGACCGGCCGCTGGGGGAAGAGCGGGTGGCGGCTCTCGGCGCGGATGGCAGCGCCCTCCTTCTCCATCTCCTCGTTGACGAAGGCGAACATCTCGAAGGGGGAGATCCCGGGCGGCGGGGTCAGGTCGGCGCGATACCACACCGCGCCACGATTGGCCGGGTGGAACTTCAGGTTCGTGCACTCGCAGACAAGGAGGCTATCGTAGAGCTTCCTTAGGTCGCGATCCAGGGCGAGCGAAAGCGATCCGTTGCCACCGGTTTCTTCCTCGACGACCAGCATTGCCAGCACGTTGTTGCGCCATTTCAGCCCGGCACGAGCCATGACGTCGGAAAGCACCTTGAGGGCGGCGACAATGCCCACCATCGGACCTTTGTCGTCACACGCGCCCCGGCCATAGGCGGTGCCCCCTTTAACGCGCGGGGCAAAGTAGGGGGCGACAACGTCAATGTGGGCGTTCAGGGCCACGGATTGGCCGCCGGTGCCGCCGCCCGCGCCGGGGACAAAATAGAGCAGGTTGCCCCGGTTGGCGTAAGTCTCTTCCGGCGAAAGGCCCTGCGGCCGCTGGGAAGTCTTGGTGAAATGCAGCAGCGAGTAGTTCGGGTGCGTCTGGATGCCGGGATTGACGGGCCGTCGTTCGAGGCGCGCGCCGCCAAAAGCCAGGCCGCCCAGCTCGCGTTCAAGGATGCGAAAGCAAGCGCCCTCGGCCACCCGCATTCGCGCAACCTCCGGATGGGGGGTGGTGTCAATCCGGCATAGCTCGACGAGCAGATCGCGCAGGTAGCGCTGGAAAGCGGCAGTACGCGTGCGGGCGAAGATGTCCCGCACCAGGGGCGGCAGGGCGGCACTCGCGGAGGGCTTCTTCCGTCTCGCGGCTGCAGGCCTGCGCCGACGGCTTTGACTCTTGGTGCGTTTTGCTGGCATGGGCTCTTGAAGCCCAGCCAGGCTATCAGATGCGTCCGGGCTGTCAAGGTGGAGCGCTCACAAAATGGCCCAGGTTGCGCTCTTTTCCACTTGCCCTGCCCCGGTTCAGGGTGAACATTAGCATGCGAACGGCATCCAAGCGGAACGTTCACCAACACTCTGAGGCTCTATGGCACGCATATATAATGACATTGTGGAAACGGTAGGGCGCACTCCCCTGGTGCGTTTGAACAGAATCACGGACGGGGCGCTGGCAACCGTGCTGCTCAAGTGCGAGTTTTTCAATCCGCTGGGCAGCGTCAAGGACCGCATCGGGATGGCGATGATCGCGGACGCCGAGCGGCGCGGGGTGCTGACGAAGGACACCGTCATCATCGAGCCCACCAGCGGCAATACGGGCATCGCGCTGGCGTTCGTGGCGGCGGCCAGGGGTTATCAGATCATCCTCACCATGCCGGAGACGATGTCTATGGAACGGCGCACGCTGCTGGCCATGCTGGGCGCCAAACTCGTCCTCACGCCCGGCGCCGAAGGCATGAAGGGGGCCATTGCAAAGGCGGAGCAGCTCGCGAAAGACACCCCGCACGCCTGGATCCCCCAGCAATTCGAGAACCCGGCCAACCCGGAGATCCACCGCAAGACCACTGCCGAAGAGATTTGGCAGGACACGGACGGAAAAGTGGACATTGTGGTCGCCGCTGTAGGCACAGGCGGCACCCTGACGGGCTGCTGCGAGGGGCTCAAGGCGCGCAAGCCCTCATTGCAGGCCATCGCCGTCGAGCCGAAAGACTCGCCAGTCATTTCGCAGACCCTCGCCGGAGAGCCGCTCAAGCCCGGCCCCCACAGGATCCAAGGGACCGGGGCCGGTTTCATCCCGAAGAACCTGCATCTCAGAGACGGGCAAGGCACCCCGCAGATCGTTGAGTGCATCCAGGTAAGCAACGACGACGCCTTCGCGATGGCCCGGCGACTGGCCAAGGAAGAGGGCATCCTGGCGGGCATTTCTTCCGGCGCCAACGTTTGGGCCGCCTCCCAGGTCGCCCGCCGCCCTGAGAACCGAGGCAAACTGATCGTCACGGTCGCCTGTTCCACCGGCGAGCGCTACCTGAGTACCCCCCTGGCGGCAGAGGCCAAGGCCCAGGTGGGGGGGTGAATATTATCTGAAAATACTTGTTGCGGGCGGCGGGAGTTAACGGTAGTTATAGGCGCGTCGAAGGTCTGTTAACTGCGGTTAGCGGGTAACACAGTGACGTAGCACCGCAGCAGCTTCTCAAGAATTCAAAGTTCACAGTGGTTTTCAGGGATCATTCTGAAAAGCCTTCGACGACGCACAGACTAGTATGAGCACAACAGCCAACAGCGAGAACAAGAGCACGGCAACAAACGGCGACAACAAGAACACAGCCGCCGCCGACTACGGGGCCGGCCACCTGGAAATTTCCGAGAAGGGCTTCGGCTTCCTTCGCACGTCGGAAAATCATTTCCACCCCAAGCCGACGGACATCTTCGTCACACCCGACACCATCAAGCGGAACTTCCTGCGCGAGGGCAGCTATGTGGCTGGCCCCACCCAGCCGCCGCATCGGGGCAACAGCCCCCAGCTCAAGTCGGTGGACAAGGTCAACGACATCCCCTTCGAGGACTACACCAAGACGGTGCGGTTTGAGAACCTGACCACGATTGACCCCATCGAGAAGTTCAGGCTCGAAACCGACCCTGACCTGATCGAAACCCGGGTCATTGACATGGTGACGCCGCTGGGCAAAGGCACCCGCGGGTTGATCGTCGCCCCGCCTCGCACCGGCAAGACCACCATTCTCAAGCAGATTGCCAACGCCATCACCACCAACCATCCGGAAGTTCACGTGCTGGTGCTGCTCATTGACGAGCGCCCGGAAGAGGTCACTGACTTTCAGCGTTCCGTCAAAGCCGAAGTTGTGGCCTCCTCCAACGACCAGGATCTGGAGACGCACGTGCGCCTTTCCCGCTTCATGATCGAGCGGTGCCGGCGCATGGTGGAAGCGGGCAAGGACGTCTTTGTGCTGCTGGACTCCATCACCCGCGTGGCGCGCGCCTACAACAGCGCGCATGGCGGCAGCGGCCGCACCATGACGGGCGGCGTGGATGCGCGCGCGCTGGAAATTCCCCGCAAGATGTTCGCCTCCGCCCGCAAGATCGAAGAGGGCGGCTCGCTGACGATCCTGGCCACTGCGCTGGTGGATACCGGCTCCCGCATGGACGAGCTGATCTTCCAGGAGTTCAAAGGCACCGGCAACATGGAGTTGATTTTGGACCGGAAGTTGTCGGATCGCCGCCTCTTCCCCGCCATTGACATTCCCAAGAGCGGCACGCGCAAGGAAGAGAAACTCTTTCCCAAGCACCACATTGACGCCGTGCGCAAACTCCGCCGCACGATGGTGGACCTGAACCCGGTTGAGGCGATGGAAACGCTGGTTGCCGCGCTCAAGAAGCACAAGACCAACGAGGAGTTGCTGGCCAAGCTGGCCTGAAGCGCATTGTCATGAAGACCAGAACTGCCGTCTGCGGCGGACTGGCACTGCTCCTGCTTATCGGGCTGGTCTGCTTTTCGCTGATTAGTCCGCCCCTGCCCCAGGCCAAAAGGCAAGCGTCGCGTATCTCGAGCGTGAACAGCTTGCGACGTGTATCGTTTACCCTGACCAACCGCAACGTGCTGCCCGCGGCACGGCCAGGCACCCGGCAACTAGGCAGGCATTGCCGCGTCGGGACGCCCGGTCTGTGGGGGTTCCGGGGGCGCAAGGCGGTTGCACGTTACGCCCGGCGGGCGTAGGGCAGCGTCCACGGCTGGCGGTACTTCACGCCAACCAGATTGTCTGCTTGCGGGTCTTCGACCACCTTTTCCGCGGCGGCGTCCCAGACAACCTTGCGACCGGTGCGGTAGGCGATGTTGCCCAGATGGGCAACGGTGGAGACGTGGTGGCCGACGTCCAGGTTGAGAACGGACTGCTGGCGCGACTTCATGCAAGCCAGAAAGTTGCGCACATGGGCCGGGCGCGGGTCGGGGCTGCCCGGCTTGCGCTGGTTGTCGAGGTTGGCCTGCTTCTTTTCGGTGCGAATCTCCCAGCCTTCGTCATTGAGGATGATGTTGCCTTCGGTGCCGCTCCATTCGACGCCCCAGGAGCGGTTGTACAGGCCGTTGTTGAGGCCGGCTTTGTGCTCCCAGATCAGTGTGAAGCCGGGGAACTCATAGACGGTCACCTGCGAATCGGGCGTCTCTGAGTTGTCATCCAGAACGAACTTGCCGCCGCAGGAGTAGGCGCTCCTGGGCGGGACCTGCTTCATGCCCATGAGCATCATGTTGATGAGGTGCACCCCCCAGTCGGTCATCAAGCCGCCCGCGTAGTCCCAGAACCAGCGGAAGTTGAAATGGAAGCGGTTGGGATTGAACGGCCGCTTGGGTGCGGGCCCGAGCCACAGGTCGTAGTCAACCCCGGCGGGCGGGTCGCAGTCGGCCGGCTTGCCAATGCTGGGCAACCAGTCCAGATACGCCCAGCCGCGTACAATGCTGACGTTGCCAAGCTTGCCTGAGCGAATAAACTCTCCTGCCTCGACGATGTGGTCGCAGCTGCGCCATTGCGAGCCCATCTGCACGACGCGGTGGTGCCGGCGCGCCGCTTCGAGCATCGCGCGGCCTTCGTCTATCGTCGTGGCGAGCGGCTTTTCGACGTAAACATCCTTTCCGGCCTGGCAGGCCAGAACGGTCGGCAGCGCGTGCCAGTGGTCGGGCGTGGCAATGAGCACTGCGTCCACATCTTTGCGGTCCAGGACCCGGCGGAAGTCCTTCGTCGTGTCCGGTTTCCTGCCCCGCTTTTCCTGGCAAATCTGGACTCCTTTGGCGATCCTTGCATCGTCCACGTCGCAGATCGCGACACAGTCCACCTCGGGGTTGAGGAGGAAACACGACAGGTCGCCCTGCCCCATGCTGCCACAGCCGACAAGCCCGAGCCGCACTTTGGCGTTCGGACCCGGTTCGGCGGCGCGCGCGGAGCGGATAAACGCGGAGCTTGCGACGCTGCTCAGAGCGACCGGAGCCAGGCTGGCGGACAATGCGGACTTGCCGAGAAATCTGCGACGGGAAAGTGTTGTCATGATCTTAGTCAAACAGGGCGTGTTGAGTTAAATGATGTCATTGCCAGAACGCTGCCAGACTGGCGTGCGAATGGGCTTTCGTCCAGCAGAATCCACTCTCGCCCGGAAGCCTGGCGGGGCGCCGGCGGGTGGCTGGGAAAACGCTTTTCGCTCTGCCAGAGTTGGGTTAGTGTCAGGGAAAACCTGACGGTTTATGCCCAAAGAGAGCTGGATGATCGCCTGCGGCCTGACCGTGGCCCTGCTGCTGGGGCTGCTGGGGCTGGCTTCCTGGGAAAAGAAGCGCGAGGTGGAGAAGGTCCGCGCCGAGATGAACGCCGCCCGCGCCGACGCGGCCCGCGCGCGAGCCGTGGCGCAGGATGCACAGGACAAGCTCGCCGAAAGCCAGGCGCGCATTGCCGAGCTGCAGACCGAAAAGCAAGCCGTCCTGCACACTCACGAGACCCTCGAGGACGAGATGCGGGCAGCACTCGAGTCCAAGGATGTCACGATCTCACAGCTCCAGGGCAAGCTGACGGTCAACATCCTGGACCGGGTCATGTTTGATTCCGGCGAGGCCGACTTGCGGCCTGCGGGCTCGGCGGTGCTGCGCAAGGTCGCCGGCATCCTCGAGGCCCATCCGAACCTTAAGATCCATGTCATCGGCCACACGGACAACGTGCCTATCCGCGCCTCCGCCCGCGGCCGCTTTCCGAGCAACTGGGAGCTTTCGACGGCGCGCGCCACGGCGGCGGTGCGTTTTCTGACGGAGGTTGCCGGCGTGGATCCCCAGCGCCTTGGCGCGGTGGGCTACGGCGAGTTCCGGCCCGTCGCCGACAACTCGACGCCGGAGGGCCGAGCCCTCAACCGGCGGATCGCCATCACCATCCTTTCCGAGGAAATGGCCGGCGCAGACATCACGGCGCCGCCCGGCTCCGCCGCCGCCACCAATTCACCCGCCAACGCCCCCGACGCAAAGCAACCGGAATGAAACCCACAGATCGCACAACGGCGGGCAACGGCCATGATGACGCCGACGAGCCCGCCCCCCTGATCCTGGAGCGATTGATTGCGCAAGCGGAAAAGGCCGGCGCCAGCGACATCCACCTCCAAATGCTGCCCGACGGCGCGTCGGTCACCTTCCGGCTCGACGGGGTGATGACGCCCACCGCCAAGCTGCCCACCGCGCTTGCCCATCGCGTCTTTGGCCGCATCAAGTTCCTGGCCCGGCTCAAGACTTATCTGGAGTCAACCCCGCAGGATGGCCGGATAGACCGCGCCGCCGTGAACTCCCGCACTGAGATCCGGGTCGCCACCTACCCGACCATCAGCGGCGAGAAGATCGTGCTGCGGCTGTTTGACACCACGCAGATTCGGAGCCTCGGGGAGCTTGCTTTCCCGGACCCGGCCTGCGCTGAGCTGGAGGGGTTTCTGAATCAAACCGCTGGCGTGCTGCTCTTGACCGGCCCGGCCGGCAGCGGCAAGACGACGACGATTTACGCCTGCCTCCAATACCTTGCCAGGCAAGGCGGACGGCATGTTATCACCGTCGAAGATCCCGCCGAGCAGGTCATTTCGGGCATCATGCAGACCGAGGTGAGCGAGGCGCGGGGGTTGAACTTCGCGAAAGCGGCGCGTCATCTTTTGCGCCACGACCCGCAGGTGCTGGTGATCGGGGAGATTCGTGACGAGGAGACGGCCGACGTAGCGGTGCGCGCGGGGCTGACGGGCCACCTGGTGATTTCGACGCTGCACGCCGGCTCGTGCCAGGGCGTTTTCGAGCGTTTGCTGGTGCTCTGTCCGGACCACTCAGCCGCAGCCTCGACGCTCGAGCTTGTGCTCAACCAGCGCCTCCTGCGGCGCCGCTGCTCCCTGTGCTCGGGTAAAGGCTGCCCGGACTGTCTGTCCACCGGTTATCGAGGCCGTGTGCCGCTGGTAGAGTGGCTGCGCCTGACCCCTGCCCTGCGGAGCCGCATCGCCGCCCGCGACCTGGAGGGCCTGGCCGCGGAGCCGGCGCTGGCCCAGCGCGCCAGGGAGCTTGTGCAGGCCGGAGTGACCGACGAGACCGAGGTCGCGCGTGTGCTTGGTTCGGCGCGCAGCGCGGGTTAATCAGGGCTTGAGGACAAGCGCGCCTGCGGCGGGACGGGAGACGAAGAGGGTGGGTTTTATTTTCGCGCGCTGCTCGTACTCGGCCGCGATCCGTTGCGAGATGGCGTCCACGTTGTCGGCGCGGACGAGCGCCACCGCGCAGCCGCCGAATCCGCCGCCGGTCATGCGGCAGCCCATCACCCCGCCCTGCGGGCCAATGGCCTTGCCGATATCCACAACCACATCCAGCTCGTCGCAGCTCACCTCGTAGTCGTCGCGCAGGGACGCGTGGCTGGCGTACATGAACTGGCCGACCAGCGCCCAGTTGGAGGCGCGCACCTGCTGGGCGGCCTGGACGGTCCGCTTGATTTCGCCGATGACGTGCCGGGCGCGGCGGAAGGTGATGTCGTCCATCCGGCCGCGAGCCTGCAGGAGCATGTCTTCGGTGGCGTCGCGCAGCGAGGGCACTCCGAGAATCCTGGCCGCCTGCTCACACTGGGCGCGGCGTTGGGCGTAGCCCCCGCCGGTGAGCTCGTGTTTTACGTTGGTGTTGGTGATGAGGAGGGCCACGGAGGGATCAGTCATCGGCACCAGCTCCGGCTGGCGCGAGCGGCAATCGAGCAGGAGCAGGTGGTCTTCCTTGCCCATGACGGAGATGAACTGGTCCATGATGCCGCAGGGCATCCCGGCGTAATCGTGCTCGGCCTTCTGGCAGAGCAACGCTTTTTCCACCGGATCGAGTTTCTGTCCGGTGATAACCTCGAGGAGGGTGGCGGTGGCGACTTCCAGGGCGGCGCTGCTGGAGAGCCCGCCGCCAAGGGGCACGGTGGAGCTTACGACGGCGTCGAAGCCCACCGGCTTGCGGCCCCGCGCGACAAAGCCGGCGATTACGCCAACAGGGTAGTTGGCCCAGCAACCCTTCGAACCCGGCTTGAGCGGCTGGGTCAGGTTCAGGCTGGCGGGGCTTTGGGCGGCGCCGCTGCGGAGCGTAATTTGGCTCGAGCCGTTGGGCGCGGCGGCGATGACGGTGTAGCGGTCAATGGCCATCGGCAGGACGAAGCCGTCGTTGTAGTCGGTGTGCTCGCCGATGACGTTGACGCGTCCGGGGGCGGCGGCGATCCACTGCGGCTCGCGGTGGAAGGCTTGCTGGAAGTCCACGGCGGTTTGGCGGGCAAGTTCGTTAAGTGTCATAGTCGAGGCTAAGTGGTGGAGAAGCGGTAGAGGGTTAGCTGGTGATAGGTTTGGCCTGGCCGCAGCACCGTGTCGGGGAAGTGCGGAATGTTAATCGAGTTGGGGAAGTGCTGGGCTTCGAGGCAAAGCCCGCAATGCCGGACGTAGGGCGCGCCGCCTTTGCCGGTGAGCGAGCCGTCCAGCCAGTTGGCCGTGTAAAGCTGCACGCCCGGTTCGGTGGTAAACGCCTCCATGAGGCGGCCGGACCCGGGCTCGACCACCCGCGCGCAGAACGCAGGCTGGCCGGGGTTGGCGGGATCGCCGCGGAGGACGAAGTTGTGGTCGTAGCCTTGGGGCCGGCCGCCGAGTTCCGCGAACCGGGCGCCGATGGCCACCGGCCGCGTGAAGTCCAGGGGCGTGCCTTTGACGGGCCGGATCTCGCCGGTCGGCACGCCGGTCGGGCTTTTGGGCGTGTAGAAGTCGGCGGCGATCATCAGCTTGTGGTTCTTGATGTCGCCTTTGCCGGCCAGGTTGAAGTAGGAATGGTTGGTGAGGTTGAGCGGCGTCGGCTGGCTGGTGGTGGCGGTGTAGTCTATGAGAAACTCGTTGTCATCGGTCAGCTTCATAATGACCCGCACCTCGAGCCGGCCAGGGTAACCTTCCTCGCCGTCGGGGCTGGTGTAATCGAAGCGCACGGTGGCGCCGCGCAGGGGCGTGGCTTTCCACAGCTTCTTGTCGAAGCCCCTGATGCCACCGTGCAGGGCGTTGGGACCGTTGTTGACGGCCAGGCACCGCGCCTTGCCGTCGAGCATGAACTTGCCTCCGGCGATGCGGTTGGCGACGCGGCCGACGGTGCAGCCGAAGTAGGGATGCCCCTGGAGGTACTGGCGGAGGTTGTCGAACCCGCAAACCACGTCGCCGAGCCGGCCCTTGCGATCGGGCACGTGCAGCTCGGTGAGGATTGTGCCGTAGTTGGTGACTCTTGCGACGAGGCCGCGGGCGTTGGTGAGCGTGAACAGGTCGGCGACGCGCCCCGAAGGGAGCTTGCCAAAGGGGGCTTTGGCGACGGCCGCTTTCATCTACTTCTTGCCGGGCGCGTCCGGCGTGTCCTTTTGGCGCATTGCCATGATGAGCATGAAGGCGCCGAACAAGAGCAGGATGATGCCCCAGATGAGGTTGACGTTGATGTCGAGCGAGCGCGCGTACATCTCGGAGTCGTTCTTGGTGGCGAAGCCGAAGATGGTCAGAAGCAGCCCGACCAGGGAAAACATCAGGCCGATTGGCCAGCGAATATCCAGTCCCATAGTGTGTGTCTTTCTTTTACCAGAAGATGATGTTCAGGATGATGCAGGCGAGGATGAGCACCGTGCCCACCACCGCCGGGCGCAGGTACCAGGGCGCGTCCTGGTCTTTGATCTTGGGCGTGAGCGAATAGACCAGCCCTTTGAGCTCTTCGTCGCTCTTGGTGCGGCGCGTCCCCAGGGAGATGCCGAGGGTCAGCGCGAAGCACGCGAGGAAGGCAAATGTGGCCAGCCAGAAGTTCTGGGCCATTTCGCTGGGGAAGGTCCTCACGACGCCCAGGTAGCCGCCCTTGACGCCGGGGGCGTTGCCCGCGGCGATGGTCAGCGCGTGGAACAGGGCCGAGGTGCCGATGCCGCCGAACAGCCCGAGAAAGGCGCCGGTGCCGGTGCAGCGGGCCCAGAACATGCCGAGCAGGAAGGTGGCAAAGAGCGGCGCGTTGACGAAGCCGAACACGAGCTGGATAATGTCCATCGCGTTGTTGTAGCGCGACGCGAAATACGCCGTCAGGATGCTCACCAGGATGCCGACCACGGTGGCCGCCTGCCCCATCCAGAAGTAGTGCTGGTCGCTCTTCCTGGGCGCGATGTAAGCCTGGTAAAGGTCGTAGGTCCAAACCGTGTTAAACGCCGTGACGTTGCCCGCCATGCCGGACATGAACGAAGCCAGCAGCGCCGTCAGCGCCAGGCCCAGCAGCCCGGTCGGGCAGTACTTCTTGACCAGCGACAGGATCACGCCGTCGTAGTCGTACTCGGCGACGGCGTCGTAGAGGCCTTGCTTGATCTGCTCGTCCTGGAGGGTGGGGGCGTTCCTGACCAGGGCGGTGACTTTCTCCTGGTCCATCTTCTTGCCGATGGCGGCGCTGACCGCCTGGAACGCGGCGGCGGGCTCCATGGTGCCGGCGGTTTTGACCACCTCAGCCGCGCTGGCATAGACCTGGTCGCTGATGATCGGCGGCGGGATGCGGTAGCCCTTGTTGGGCATGGAAGTCAGCGCCACGGCGATCATGCCCGGCACAATCACCAGGATGGGGAAGAGCATCTTGGGCACCGCCGCGACCAGCGGGGTGTTGCGGGCGGCGGTCATGTTGCGGGCAGCCATGGCGCGCTGCACCACCAGGAAGTTGGTGCACCAGTAGCCGAACGAAAGCACGAAGCCCAGGCCGAACACCATCGCGAACCAATCCACGCCCATCGGGTTGTTGGCCGGGCCGTCCAGCAGCGGCTGCCAGGCGCTGGACCACGCGTTGGAGGCGTAGGTGGTGCCGGCCTCCTTCAGATGCAGCGCGCCGGGATCGGCCGCAACGCCCTGGAGCGCTTGGTTCATCGCGCCCCAGCCGCCGACGTCTTTGAGCCCGAGGTAAACCACCGGCGCAAACCCGAGCACGATCATAAAGAACTGCAGCACCTCGGTGTAGATGGCGGAGGTCAGGCCGCCCTTGAGCACGTAGAGCAGCACGACGCCCGAGCAAATCCACAGCGCGACGTGGTAGTTCCATCCCAGGAGCTGGTTGAGCAGCTTGGCCAGCGCGTTCATCGAAATGCCGGAGGCGAACACGGTCATCACCGCGAACGCGACGGCGTTTAGCGCCCGCACGCGCTCGTCGAAGCGCAGCTTGAGATACTCCGGCACCGAGCGCGCCTTCGAGCCGTAGTAGAACGGCATCATGAAGATTGCCAGGAACACCATCGCGGGAATGGCGCCGACCCAGTAGAAATGGCTCGTGGCAATGCCGTACTTGGCCCCGCTGGCCGCCATGCCCACCAGCTCCAGTGCGCCCAGGTTCGCCGAGATGAACGCCAGCCCCGTCACCCACGTCGGGATGGAACGACCCGACGTCAGAAAGTCCGATGAGCTCTTCAGATACTTGCGCAGGGCGAAACCGATCCCGATGACAAAGCCCGTGTAGGCAAGCAGAATGAAATAATCCGGCCAAGCGAGTTGTACGTGCATAGAGTGTGTTTAAGTCGGGGCGGTATTTAGAGCGCCCCCGCCTGGATTGGCAAGGCAAAAATGCCCGCAAAAATGCCCGCCGAGCAAGGACATTCCTGACCGCCCGCCGGCCGGCGCGCAGGGACAAGGGCGCGGACGTTCCT
>CAZHEW010000007.1:4531-24766 GCA_964531815.1 uncultured Verrucomicrobiota bacterium | reverse complement strand
GCGGAGCAGACTGCCGTTGCTGCCTTCCGGCCCTGGCGGGGTTCGTAAGTCCACAGTCCATGGGCCCTGGCAATCAGAACTCTGGCGCATGGATGCCGCGGCTTCAAGCCGAATTTGCAGGCTTGGACAATTTATCTCGAATGCGGCCGGGCGAACGGTTAGCGTGGGGCGCGCATGGGTGCATTCGTGACAGACTAGCAGACCGCCATGAGCGAGTTCGTCCATATCGAGCTTTTGCCGCTGGGCAAGGTGCTGCGGGTCAAGCGCGGCACCACCTTGCAGGACGCGCTGTTCGCGCAGGGCATCGAGTTTCCGTGCGGAGGGCGCGGGCGCTGCAAAGGCTGCAAGGTCAGGGTGCTGGCGGGCTCGCTGCCGATTTCGGAGGAGGACAGGCGTAAGCTCACTCCCGCCGAACTGGCCGGAGGCTGGCGGCTGGCCTGCCGCGGACGAGCCGAGGGAGACCTGAAGATCGAGCTGGCCCAGTGGGAAGCCGCGATTCTCACTGACGATTCGGTGTTCGAGTTCACGCCGCGGGAGGGATTGGGCATAGCGGTTGACCTGGGCACCACCACCCTCGTGGCGCAGTTGGTGGACTTGCAGACCGGGCACGTGCTGGGCGTCCGCGCGGCGCTCAATGCGCAGGCCAAGCACGGCGCCGACATCATGAGCCGCATCGAATTCGCCGTGGCCGGCCAGAGCCAGCAGGTATTGCAGGGTCTGGTGCGCGAACAAATCGGCCGCCTGGCGACCGATTTGCTCGATGAGCCTTCCGCTGGAGCGCGCGAGGTCGAAAGCGTAGTGGTGGTCGGCAACACGGTCATGCACCATCTGTTTTGCGGGATCAGCCTCGAACCACTCTCGCATTACCCATTCGAGCCGGTTTCGGCGGGGCTGCAGCGGCTTGATGCCGCTCAACTGGGATGGCACCTGCGCGGCTGTCCGGCGGTGCTGTTCCTGCCTTGTCTCGGGAGTTTTGTCGGGAGTGACATCCTCGCAGGCGTGCTGGCGACCAGGCTGCGCAAGAGCAGGCAGTTGGCCGCGCTTATTGACTTGGGAACCAACGGAGAAATCCTCGTGGGCAACCACGAGCGCATGCTGTGCGCATCCACCGCGGCCGGGCCGGCCTTCGAAGGGGCGCGCATCTCGATGGGCATGCGGGCGGCGACGGGCGCCATTTCCGAGGTGCGCGTGTGGGATGGCCGGCTCCAATGCCATGTGCTGGGCAACGTCGCCCCGCGCGGCATTTGCGGCAGCGGCCTGGTGGATGCGGTGGCCGCGGGCCTGGAGCTGGGCTGGATTTCCCCAACGGGCCGGCTGACCCGAGGCGACTCGCTGGCGCTGGCGGGGCCGGTCTCGCTCAATCAACGGGACATTCGGGAGTTGCAGTTGGCCAAGGGCGCCATTGCCGCCGGCCTGCGCATCCTGCTGGAGCAGTGGGGCGCAACGAAGGCCGACCTCTCGCAGGTCTTCCTCGCTGGCGCTTTCGGCAACTACATCAACCACGCCAGCGCGCGGCGAATCGGCCTGCTGGATTTCACCGCGGATCGGGTCCGGCCAGCCGGCAATACCGCCCTGCTGGGCGCCAAGCTGGCGCTGTTCTCCCTGCCCGAACATGACCCCGTCTATGCCGAAATGCGGGCTAAGGTAAGGCACGTCTCCCTCAACGAGGATACGCGGTTCCAGGAAACGTTTGTGGAGGAAATGGCGTTCCCCGCGGGGTGCCGTCATACCCCCAGCCGGGAGATAACTCCGTAGTGCAGGAAAACGGCTGAGGACTACAGGGAGAATACGGAGAGAATCCAACCTCCCTCGCTGGCCTGGCGCCCCGGAGCCTGCCTGCGGGCCTTATAGCCGTTCGCGCCCGGCGTAACCCGCGTCCAGGTCGTGCCAGAACTCGATGTCCTCGTCGTCCTGCTCCCAGCAGAGGAACACCTCGCGCCCGCCGATGATTGCCGGGAAATCAACCAGCCCGCGTTCAACATCCTTGAGCTGGATTTCCCGGCGCGCGAACTCCAGCAACAGCTCTTCCTGGTCAACCAGGGTCCTGACCCATGTGTTCACCAGCGCGCCACCCAGATCACGCCCCGGAACCATCAACCCGCCCAGACGCCTTTCGGCCTTTGCCTGTTCGGCGCGCAGGTGGTCGAGCCCCTTCAACCACTGCCGGACGTGCGGCAGCATATCCCGGGCTTCTTCCGGGGTATAATGCTTCTTAAACCGGCAGGGCATAGCGGCTGGTGGGGTTACGGCGTCAAATCATCACTGGAAACGGGCGAGTCGCTTGCAACTCGTCAGGACGCGCGTCGCGGATCTGTGGCGGTTCCTCCGGATCATTTGGGAGTGCCCGTTTCCAGCTTCTTGCGCACCTCCGCATTCGGTTCGACCGCCAGCGACTTGCGCCAGGCCTCGCGCGCTTTTTCGGGCTCCTGCAATGCGCTGTAGATGTCGCCCAGGTGATCGAGAATTGTGGCGTTGGGCTGTTCCGACAACTCGGCCGCCCTGAGCGCGTAGGGCAGCGCCTCGCCGGGCTGGTTCAGCTTGAACAGCACCCACGCCAGGCTGTCCAGGAAAGCCGCGCTCTTCGGCTCGGCCTTGACCGCCTTCTCGATCAGCTCCCGCGCCGGTTGCAGGTTCACGCCTCGTTCTGCCCACATGTAGCCGAGATAGTTCATGGCCTCGGCGAAACCGGGCGCAAGCTGCAGGCATTGATGAAAGTACTTCTCCGCTTGTTCGCAATCCCCGTTCCGCTCGCAGGCTGCACCCAGTTGGAAATAAAACCCCTCACTCAGGTGGCTCGGGTCGGTGGCCTTGGCGATAACTTCGGCGACGACAAAATGCCGAACTGCTTGCGCGTAGTCCTTTTGCCGGTTATAGGCCAGCGCGGTATAGAACTCCATCGCGAAACTCTGGGCGAACCGTTGCCGCGCCTGCTCCAGAGTCGTCAGGGCTGCGCCCGGCTTCTCCAGCTCCATCTGCGCCACCGCCAGGTAGTAATAGGCTGATTCAATGTCCGGACTGAGCAGGATGGTTTTGCTCAACGCCTCGGCGGCCTCCGCCGGTCTCCGGTCTTCGAGCGCCAGCCGGCCCAGGTAATAGTAGGCTTGCGGGTTGGTCGGGTCATCGCGGAGGATCGCCTCAAGCTGTTCGCTCGCCCGCTTGTGATCGCTGCCGCGCAGATAGATCGAAGTGAGATTGGCCCGCACCCGCTCTTCCACAAGCGGCAGTTCCGGCAGCTTTTTCAGCGCTTCAAGGTAAAACTGCGCTGCCTGGGCCGAATCGCCCAGCAGATTGTAGCCGTCGGCCAGCTTCAGCCGCAGCAGAGGGGTGAGCGCTTCCGACTTCGCGGCTCGGTCTAACAAGTCACGAGCCTTCACGTTCGCGGCGGCTCTGGACGTTGAGGACTGAAGTCCGACACCGACGTACAGCTCGGCCAGCCCCACGAGGAAATCGGCGTCTACCTTTGGCTGCCGTGCCCCCTCGTCGAGCATGCTTAGCGCCTCTTCCGTCTGCTTCCTCGACAGGTAAAGCTGGCAGAGATTCTGATAGCCGACGATTGCGCCCGGCGATTTCACGATCGCCGTGCGATTGGCTGCCAGGGACTCTTCCGTCTTCTCCAGGCTCGCATAGATCGAGCCCAACCGCGCATAGACCTGCCCCGAGGCGTCCGGCTGGGCCGCCGCGCGAGTTGCCACCTCCAGCGCCCGTTGGAACTGTCTGCCGCGGATCAATCGCTCTGACACCTCCAGCGCGAGCGCTTCATCACCCGGCTCCAGCAGCGCTGCCTGATAATACTCCTCCGCCGCTTCCTCCAGCTCCCCGTTCATCTCATGAATCACGGCGGCTGCATATCGGGCATGCGCCTCAGCCCTTCTCTCGACGGATTGCTCCTCCTCACGCTCGCGTTTCCCGGAACTAACCGCAGGACTTTCCGGCATTGCGGCCTTGTGCCCTGGCACAGAACCGCATCCGGTCACCAGCAGCCCTCCGATGGCCGGCACCGCTCCCGCAATCCAGAAACGACGCAGCATACAATAACGCGCCCCCCTCCCCGCTCCGGGCGAGGGCGGCGCTGACGGCACTATTCGGCAGCCTGCGAAGGCTGCAAGGCTACTTCTGCCAGGTGCGCTTCTTGTGACGATGCGCGCGCAGCTTCTTGCGCCGCTTATGCTTATTGATCTTTGCTTTGCGTCGTTTCTTTAGTGAACCCATAGGCAGTAGTGTCTGTATTGTGCTTCGGCCAACCAGTTGTCAGCGAGCTGCGCGCAGTGCCCGCGCCGCTCCACAACCCTTCATTAACACCAGTCGGTCTTTTCGCCTGCATACCGTGCGGGATGACGGCGCAAAGGTCAAGCCTGCTGGTGAAGACTCAAGCGTCTCTTGTTACTATCAGGGTGCGCCCGGAAACGAGTGCTATCCAGCGGCGCCGGCACCCGAAGAGGCCCGGGTTGTTTGGACGTGGTTGCTGGAGCCCTGGCTCATGGCTGACCGGGCGCAAGCACAACCCTAAAACCAGTGCTGCCAGTCCTGAGGCCCGGGTAGCCGTTGCTGTGGCGGTAGGCTGCCCGGCAGTAAACGGCGTCGGAAAACCAGTAGCCGCCGCGCATGGCGCGGCCTGTGCCTGAAGCCGGCCCCTGTGGATCCACCACACTCCCCTTGGGATAAGCGCCATACCAATCCCGGCACCATTCCAGCACGTTTCCGTGCATGTCATACAGACCCCAGGCATTCGGCTGATAGCTGCCCACTGCCGTGGTGCGGCCCAGGTAGCCAATACCTGTGCTGTTGGTGTTAATGCTTCCCGTCGCGGCATTATACTCGTAGTAGGTGCAGAAATTCGCCATCCCATTGCGCAGTGCATTACCGTAATGAAATGCTGTCGCCGTCCCCGCCCGGCACGCATACTCCCACTCCGACTCCGTCGGCAAGCGAAACCCCCAGCCAGCCGCCAACCGACCCGCCGCCCGCTCCTGTTGCGTCAAACGCCCGCAATAGTTCGTCGCGTCCTTCCAACTCACCTCCTCCACCGGCCGATTCAGGTCGCCAGTGAAGAAACTTGGATTGCTCCCCATCACTTGCAGATACTCACGCTGTGTCACCTCATGTTTGCCCATGTAGAATCCCTTCGTCAGCGTCACGGTGTGCTGCGTCTCATCAGAGAATCGCAGGGCCTCGCCCGCCGGGCTGCCCATGGAAAACGTGCCGGGCGCAATCCAGACCATATTCGAGATAACGGCGTTGGTCGCCACCTGCAAGGTGAATGCCCGGTAGAAACGCCCCGGGGGACCGCCGTTGTTATCGGCCACCACATAAGGGCTGCTCAAGAGCGGAGTGAGGTTCGTCAGGACCTTCCAGCAAAGTCCGCCGGTAAGATTAGTGGCCCGTTGAATCGTATAATTGGCGCCAACGTCACCCGTAATCTTCAGCCGAACCAATCCGTTGGACACTTGCACACTCAGCACTGGTGGAGTTTGGGTATAACCTGCCCCTGCCAGTAAAGCCACACCCACGCAAACCGCGAACGCTTTCTTCATGCTTTTCAGAGTAAATAGACCGTGGCCGAAACCTGGCCCGGTTGAGGAATAGCAAGCTGCGTGCCCAGCTTCCAAAGGAAAGAACACAGCGGAACTGGCCAGAATACAGCCAGTGGTTGTCTTATTACTGCTATCACGCCTGCCCGCCCGGCGGCCTCCCAGGGGGGCAATTAAGGATAAGGAGTAGCCCGAGGAACCGCTGTTGGGCGGTCATCGGCTGCCCGTCAATTTGGCAAGGCAAAGTCCTGGGGCTTCAGCCCCGGCTTGAACTTGCCGAAGCCGAACCAGCCGGGCCTGTATTCCCCAACGCAAGCTACGTTGGCGCGGCGTGTAATCTTCTTCTCCAGCCCAACCGCCCAGTAGGCGGCATTGACCAACAACCGGCGGAGCCCCTCATTCTCGAGGTCCACCGCCGCGCCCATCGTTGTCGTGAACACCTTCGAGGTGTTGCCCTTCTCTCCCGTATAGTCCCGCACCCAGGCGATCGGCATCATCGGGTCGTTCTTGGGCCCCGCGACCGCCGGGTCTCCTGGCTTCATGCCGGATAAGACCTGTCCCCATACAAGCACCTTGGCGTCTGAAGGCAACTGCGCGACGGTATAAACATCCGTCGGCCCCCAGATGTCCGCCACGCCCCGCAATATCGGATGGCCGCTGCACATCTCGTTGACCACCCCTCGCGTGCTTTCCTTGCCGTGGTTACCGTGGTGGTTTACCCACGTCTCCCCGAGCACTTGCTTGCCAAATCCGCCCGGCCAGACGGTGCTGTGCCAGTCGTACTTGGCATACGGGCTTGCCTTGTTCAGGTCGTACTTGAAGGCGTGGGTGCTGGTACGCAGGCCGATGATAGGCTTGCCCGCGTTCAGGTAATCAACGAAGTGTTTCATCTGCGCGTCGGGCAGTTCACGGAAGCGCAACCCCATCACACACAAGTCGGCTGAATCGAGCGCCCTCATCCCCGGTATATTGGTTAGCGTGGTTGGGTCAATCGTGCCGTCGGCCGGATTGACGGCAAACAGCACGGTGCACTTGAACCCATGCCGCACCGCGAGAATCTTCGCCAGCATCGGCAGCCCTTCCTCAGAGCGATATTCCTCGTCGCCGGTCAGGAATACAATGTGCTTGCCCTGCCCAGGCCCCTTCCTGCCCTGGTAAACAACACCATCCGCCGCCTGCGCTCCCCCAGCGAGAGCCGCCAGCCACAGCACCAGGAACGCGCTCAATTGCCTGCTGATCTTCATGCCCGAGTCTTACCACTGCCGCGCCAAATGACAAGCACCCCATGCGAAACATTATTGCAGCCCGCGGGGAATTCGCGGATAAATGCCGCCATTAAGCGACGTGAACACGAGCAAGACCTGGAAGCTGCCATGAACCTCCTGACGCACCGACGCAGATTCATCCAGACGATCCTCCTGGCCGGCGCCAGCGCGCCGATTGGCCTGCGGCATTCGCTGGGGATAGCGGCCGAGAAAGCTGCCGACTGCCAGATCAAAGACGCTGTCCTGGGTGTTTATTTCTCCCCGGAATCCGGAAAGCTGGCGGTCTGGCGGCGCGACTCCCTGTTTCTGTCCAACGCTGTTGCGCGCGCGATCTCCTCCGCCGGCGCACGCAGCACCAGCGACGCCGACTACCAGCGCCAGATTGAGGTCAAACGGCTGGCTGACGCGTTGGGAACCGGAAAGCAGATCATCGCCCGTTGCGCCGACGGCAGGAGACAGCTCGATTTCGAGGTGCGAGCCAGCCTGTACGACGGACGCGACTCAGTGGTCCTGGAAACGATCTGCCGAAACGCCTCCGCAGACCCTATTCTGCTGCAGTCCCTTGAGCCGCTCCGCGCCGTTCCTGAGGAACATGCTTACTGCCACCTGCCGGGCGTCAGCCGCGTTTTGACCAATGGCCAGATGTACTACGACGCAGGCAGGCTGCGGGAGGCTAAAGCCGGCGAGAATATCAAGAGCTGGTGGGACATGGCCTTTTATAGCGGCGAGAAGATGGAAGGCTTGGTCATTGGTTACCTGGAAAACAACTTCTCCCAGGGGCGGATTGCGGTCGGCATAGCCAACCCTGAGACCCCCTCCGCTTCACGGTCTGGCCACGCGCTCGTCGCCGAATCCACCTACCAGCAGGAGTTTCTGCTGGCACCGGGTGCCAGTGTTTCTTCAGACCGCATCGTGCTCAATTTCGCCTCCGATCCTTTCACCGCTCTTGAATCCTACGCTCAGGCCATTGGCGCCACGCACCGCGTCCGGCTCAACCCGCCAATCAATGGCTGGTGCAGTTGGTTCTCGTTTTTCGGCGCGACCTCGGAAGCCGAGGTGCTCCGGCAGGCCGAGTTCGCCGCGCGGCACCTGAAGCCTTTCGGCTTCGAATACATCCAGGTGGATGACGGCTTCTACCGCGCGTTCGGCGATTGGGAAGGTAATGACCGTTTCCCGCACGGCATGAAATGGCTGGCCTCGAAGATACGCAGCCTCGGCCTGAAGCCGGGCATCTGGCTGGCGCCTTACGTCATCGCCGAGGGAACCGAAGTCCATCGCAGCCACCCGGACTGGCTCCTGCGCCGCCCGGACGGCAGCCTCAAACAGATCGGCCCCGGCCTGGTGGAAGATTCCGAGGCAGCAAGGCGGCAGACACCGAAACTCCACGCGCTCGATATCAGCCATCCCGGCGCCGCAGATTGGCTGCGACAGCTTTTCCGCACGGTGGCCAATGACTGGGGCTACGACTTCATCAAGATTGACTTTGTCGAATGGTCCTTGCTGGCCGCACAGCAGTATTACGCCCCCGCCACCACCAAAGCCGCCCTCTATCGGCGCGGCTTTGAAATCATGCGCGAGGCTGTTGGACCCCATCGGCATCTGCTCGATTGCGGACCGGGGCCGGTCACCGTCGGTTTGCTCGACAGCATGCGCATCGAACTGGACCAGCCTCCGGTAACCTGGCGGCAGTATTTCCTGCATCCCGCGAGCACAGCACCCGCCGCCGCCAAGCGCTACTACTATCACAATCGCGCGTGGATCAACGACGCCGACCACGTCGTCCTCGCCAATCTGACGGCGCCTCAAGCCCAGGCCGCCGCCACCATCGTCGCCCTCTCCGGCGGCAACCTGATCGCAGGCGACCGAATGACCGACCTGGACATAACGCGCCTCGAAATGCTCAAGAAAGTGTTCCCCTCCGTTGGCCATGCGGCCCGGCCCATAGACCTGTTCGAGCGAGACCGGCCCGAGCTCTTCGCCCTGTCTGTGAAGAAGAAGTTCGGCGAGTGGCTGGTGCTGGGCATCTTCAACCCCGATGAGAAGGCCCCGACCGAGAAGACCATTACCCTGGACAGCCTTCGGCTGAAACCCGGCAAAACCTACGTCGCCTTCGATTTCTGGCGGCAGAGGTTCTTCGGTGAACTCCGCGACCGATTCTCGGTCCGGCTCGAGCCCGCCTCGGTTGTGCTGCTCGCCATCCACGAGCGGCGCGGCGTGCCCCAACTCATCTCGACCGACCGTCACATTACCCAGGGGGGCGTGGAACTCGAGTCACTGGACTGGCATGCGGCCACAGCCACGCTGGCTGGCGTCTCGCTCGGCCCCGCCGGCACCGCCCACAACGTTTACCTCTACCTCCCCGAAAAGCGCCCCTGGATGCAGGGCGACCCCTTCATGTTCTATGACTTCCCCGGCTACACGCTCAAGGTGATGGACGATAACATCATGCGCGTCCATGTGCGCTTTGACCAAACGGACCGCGTGGCCTGGTCCGTTGACATGCGAAAGCTCTTCGGGAATTAGGGCAAGGCTCGCCTCCCCTCAGAACCGCTCGCCGCCAAGCGCCCCTGCTCGCAGTTCAACCCCCGCCATCCCAATGCCCCAGCCGGTTGACGGGAACCGTCGCCGCTTCAGGGTAGATGAGGTAAACCGTATTCCTGGACCTCGCCCACGCGCTGACAACTTTCTCCCGCGCATAAACCTGCCTGGCGCGCACATTCCTCCGGACCGACACGCCGGGATTGTTCGCCACCACATCCCCATCCTCTGTGAACCCCACGCAGACGATAAGATGGCCGTTGTCCGGCCCGCTCGTCGGATCACGCGTGAGGTAAGAAGAAACCGAGAGCACAACCGGGATGCCCGCCACAATCCAATCCTCCAATTCGGCAATATCCCCAAGGCGGGTCACGTAGGCCTTCATGCCGGGGTGGCGCCCGGCATAGGCGGTGTTGAAGGGCCAGTTGCCGGTGTCGCCGTGGGGGCCATCGGCAATCGCCCTGGCAGTCTCGGGAACGGTGTGGTTCAACTCCGGCCGATGCAGCCGCTCGCCCCAATAGGCCAAAACCATCGAAAGCGAAGTGGGGCTGCACCAGCCTCCGCCGCCTTCATACTCGCCTTGGCGCCGCTCCGGAACCTCCAGCACTTTCCCCCAGGCAGACCGGTTAGATTCCAACCTGAGAGCCGGCACGGTGCTGTTGCAGAACGAAAGCCCCAGGAACTTCAGCGGGCGCCGGCCACTTTCTCCACCCACGGTGATTCGGAGCTGCACCTTGCGCGCGGCGTTGCTCAGCACGAGCGTGTCAGTCCGAACCACGCCATCCCCGTCCCGTTGCCCCCGCACGCTCTGCCTGGGAAACCGCGCCGGATCGTCCGACCACAAACCCATCGTATAATACCGCGTCGCCCGGTCAGGATAGATGGCACGCGCTTCCACTTTGAGCTGTACTCCGCAAGGCACATTCCACGAGACGACCAGCTCGTTCCACTCAATTGGGGCCGTGATCTCGGGTGAAAGGAAGGTTGTTTCGCTGGTTCCCTGCCCCGGGCTCCGGGAGAACCGCGCGAACTCGGTGATGCCGACAAAAGCGCAACGGCTGTCTCTCGCCGCGCTGGCCGCCCCCGCCGCGTCCAAAGCCGTCAGCATCACCGCCGTGGTCAGCAGCAGCACCAGGCCCGGCGACCCGCCCGGTTGCCGCCTTCCAGGCGCGCTCGCCGGGTTCAGGCCAGACCCATTGCGGACCACTGACGCCACTTGACTCGCAAAAACCAATCTCATGTTTGTCATACACTGCTATCCGTCGAGAACCGGGCAAGCTCCACTTTGGCAGGGCGCTTGGCAAAGCCCAGGCATCGGCGCTTTCACCCCCTGCCCGCTTCTGGCCCCGGCATTGCGCGAGCGGCTTAGGGCCGTCTGCCCTTTCGACTGCGCACATGCTCAAAAAACTCCTCGTCCACGATATAGCCAACGCAGTTCGCCGAACCGCACCGGCATGGGTAATCCTGGTAGTCCGCCAGGTCGTAGCCGTAGTTGAAGGTGATCTCTTCACCCGCCGCAATGTCCCGCGCGGCGACAATCCAGATGCGGTCGTCCTGCAACTCCGCCTCGCAGTTGGGGGCGCAACTGTGATTGATCAGCCGCGCCGGGTTCCACGCCACATTGCCGTCCAGGTCCTGCTCTTCATTGAGCGTGAAGATATACTCGTTGTTCTCCTGGCAGCGGAGCAGCGACTCGCTCTTGCTTATCCGCTCGCCCACATACTCCATCACGCGCGTGCCGCAGCCGATCCGGGTCTTCGCAAATCCGCCCAGCCCGTGAATCGAAGACGGCCTGAACACCAGCAGGTCGGTTTGGCCGGGGGCCACACCCGGCCCTTCGTTCCGCTCAGAGCTCAAAAACGTCGAATCCATACTCGCCCACAAACTGCTCCACCGGTGCCCGGATGTCCACCCGGCGGCGGGTGAATGGGTCCGTGTAATTCAGCCGCACCGCGCGCAAGCCCAACCCCGCCGCCTGATGCCGCGCCTTGCCAGCAAGCTCACGGGGATTCTCCCGCCCCCCTTCCGAAGGGGTTTGAGCCCCCGTGAGACGTTCCCCTCTCTCCCGGGGCGTTCTCTCCGGCTTTCCCCGCGATGCCCCGTAAAGCCGGTCGCCAACTACCGGGTGGCCAGACTGTGCCAAATGGACGCGGATCTGGTGCGTCCTTCCGGTCACTGGATGCGCTTCGATCAGCGTCAGGTTCGCTTTGCTCTGGAGCACGCGAAACCGCGTTTCGGCCTCCTTGCCATGCCGCGCATCAACTCTCATCCTGCCAATTGCCTCCGGATCAGGTGCGAGCTTCAACCGGCAAGTCCACTCTTCCGGCTTGGGCACGCCGAGTACGACCGCCAAATAGAACTTCTCCATCCGGCGGCTCTCAAACAGGGCGCCCAACGAGTTGACCGCCCCCGGGCTCTTGGCCAGCAGCAAAACGCCGCTCGTATCCGCGTCCAGCCGATGCACAAACCGCAGGTACTTCAGCCCACGCGATCGCGCCCAAAATGCCCTGGACGCGATGGACGACACCAGCGCCGCCTGCAGATTCCGGCCTGTCTTCTGCCAGGAAAACGGCACCAGCATCCACCCCGGCGGCTTGTCAATCGCCAACACCGACCGATCTTCATAAAGAATGGCAATACGCTCGCCCGTCAGCAGTTCAATGTGTTCAGGCTTAGCCATGTGCTGGCGCAAATAAGTTCAATCACCGGTCGCTTCCGCGCCAACCATGCCCGAACCACGGCCTTTGGGAGAAGCAAAATAATCCCGGCGGCAGCAGCCGCTGCTCGGTTTTCACCTTGAGCGCCCTGCCCCGGAACCCTTAACGTCGCCGCATAATTGATGAAGCCTGAGCCTGAACCCGGCCAGTGGCTCGCCGCCGAAGACTTTGACAACGTCGTCCGGCTGACCCCGCTGGTCGCCATTGACCTGGTTGTGCGGTCGCCCGAGGGGCGAATTCTGCTGGGGCGCCGGCTCAATGAGCCGGCCAAGGGCTCTCTCTTTGCCCCCGGGGGCCGCATTTCCAAGAATGAAACCCTGGCCGCCGCCTTCCGGCGCATTTCCCTGGCCGAACTCGGGGTCGAGAAGCGGATTGAAGCCTCCCAGTTCCTCGGAGTGTATGAGCACTTCTACAGCACCAACAGTCACGAGCTTGCGGGCTTCGGCACGCATTACGTGGTGCTGGCCTACCGGCTGGCGGCCGCCCCAGAGGACCTGAGGCTCCCCAAAGACCAGCATGGCGAGTACGCCTGGCTGACAGAACCAGAGCTGCTGCGCAACCCGGAGGTTCACCAGAACACGAAGGCCTACTTCCCGACCGCGGACGCTGCCGACTGAAGCGACCGTCGTTCCCGAAGCCGAGCCGGCAACCCGCCCCCGACCTCCAATCCCGCCCTCCAGCACGCTGCTTCAGCGGCTGAGTTCCCTCCAGAAGCCGCGCCGACAGCCTCCCAACTGACAAATTCCTGACAAAACCCCAAGTCACTGCAATTCCAACACTTCCACCAATCCGCAGCGCTGTGTACAAGGGGTGCACACCGGATGCTCACCGGATGCACAAATGGTTTTTCGGTGTGCACCCGATGAGCATCCGGTGTACACCCGGTGTACACGGCTTATTGCTGGCTATGCCTGAGCTTGGAATAAGGCGGTTTGCGCAGCAGCGGGGCTGACGCTGGCTGTGGTCGGAGGATAACCGCCAAAGCGGACATTTTGAGATGTATCGAATAACTGGACAGTCTGCGGTGTTGTTGAGGTGCAGGGCGGTTGACATCGGGACAGTTGCGGTTTCATGGGCCAACGGCTTGTCGAAGGAGGTGGGTATTGGCTGCCGATTGCGCGTGTGCTTGTCACACAGGCAGGGGATGGTAGCTTGGGGGACATGAAGAAGCCCGCTCGACTTCCACGGCGCTCGTTCCTGAAAGGCTTGGCGCTGGCAGCGCCGGTCGCCGCAACCGGACCGGGGATTGCCTTGGCGCAGGAGAACGGCAAATCGCAGTCAAGCGCGCCGGCGGCAAGTCCCCGTGCCAGGGAACTGATGGCTGACCTGGTCATCATCGGCGGCGGGTTGGGCGGATGCGCTGCGGCGCTGGCAGCGGCCCGCAACGGGCTGCGGGTCATCCTGACGGAGGAGACGGATTGGATCGGCGGACAACTGACAGCCCAAGCGGTGCCGCCAGACGAGAATCCGTGGATCGAGACGTTCGGCGGCACGCGCAGTTATCTCAATCTGCGCCAACAGATTCGCGAGTATTACCTGCGGCATTACCCGCTCACCGCCGAGGCGCGGGCCAAGCCCTGTCTGAATCCAGGCAACGGCTGGGTTTCCCGCCTCTGCCACGAACCGCGCGCATCACTGGCGGTGCTGCATCAACTGCTGGCTCCTTATGTCAGCGGAATGAAAGTGGTCCTCTTGCTCCGGCACCGGGCTGTGGATGCACTGGCGGCCGGCGACCGGGTCGAAGCAGTCCGGGTGCGCAGTCTTGAATCCGGCAGTGAGGTCATCCTGCGCGCGCCTTACTTTGCGGATGCGACCGAACTCGGCGATCTGCTGCCGCTGACAAAAGCGGAGTATGTCACCGGGGCGGAGGCGCAGTCAGACACGGGGGAGCCGCACGCGCCCGCCGAGGCCGCGCCGCTCGACATGCAGGCCTTCACCGCTTGCTTCGCGATGGATTACGTCGCGGGCGAGGATCACACCATCGAGAAGCCGCGCGAGCACGAGTTCTGGCGCGCGTTTGTGCCCGCCATCCAGCCGCCCTGGCCCGGTCGGCTGCTCGCCTGGGAATACAGCCAGCCTGCCAGCCGGAAGCCGATGAAGCTGGAGACCGACCCCGAGAAGGGCACAGGGCTGTGGAGTTACCGGCGCATTGCGGACAAGGCGCAGTTTGTCGCCGGCGCGTATCCGGGCGATATCACGCTGGTGAACTGGCCGCAGAACGATTACCTGCTCGGCAACCTCTGCGAGGTGAGCGCCGAGGAAGCCGCCCGGCATCTGGCCCGGGCCAAGCAGCTCAGTCTGTCGCTGCTTTATTGGCTGCAGACGGAAGCGCCGCGGCCCGACGGCGGCACCGGCTGGAAGGGGTTGCGTTTGCGGCCCGACGTGGTCGGCACGGAAGACGGCCTGGCCAAGTACCCTTACGTCCGCGAAAGCCGCCGCATCCGCGCGGAGTTCACGGTCGTCGAGCAGCATGTCTCCACCGACTTCCGCATGAAGGAGACCAACGCCAAGCGCGACGAAGTCAAGGCGGCGGAGTTCAACGACTCGGTAGGCATCGGCAGCTACCGGATTGATCTCCATCCGAGCACGGGCGGGAACAACTCGATTGACATAAGCTCCCTGCCGTTTCAAATCCCGCTGGGCGCGCTACTGCCCCGGCGAGTCGAAAACTTGCTGCCCGCCTGCAAGAACCTTGGGGTCACTCATATCACCAACGGCTGCTACCGGCTGCACCCGGTGGAATGGAACATTGGCGAGGCAGTGGGCGCGCTCGTGGCGTTCTGCGCGGCAAAGAAGCGCCTCCCGCGCGAAGTGCGCAAGCAAGCCGGGCTGTTGCGGGAGTATCAGAACCTGCTGGCGGATCAGGGCGTGCCGCTGGCGTGGCCGAAGGCCGGGCCGAGATGAAAGCTGGGAGGAGGCAGATGGGGCTTGTGAGTCAGGCGGACGAATGAGGAGGAGCCACTGAAGGATGAAGAGTCGAGGCAGATTTGCAGTGGTGCTGGTGACAGCACCGGACTTGAAGACAGCCCGGCGACTGGCCCGGGCGGCGCTGGCGGCGCGGCTGATTGCCTGCGCCAACCTGATTCCGCGCGCTGAATCTCACTACTGGTGGGAGGGAAGGATCGCGTCGGGGAAGGAAGTGATGCTGCTCATGAAAACCACCGCAGCCCGCCTGACTGCGCTGGAGAAGTTGATCGTGGCAAAGCATCCGTATGACACGCCCGAACTGGTGGTGCTGTCCATTGCCCGTGGCAGCCGCCGCTACCTGGATTGGGTGCAGGCAGCCGTGCAATGACACCCCCTGAAACCTGTCCCAACTGCGGCGCGGACGTTCCCGCAAACGCCCGGGCTTGTCCCGAATGCGGGGCGGATGAACATACCGGCTGGTCCGAGGCCGCACGCACGGATGGCCTGGACCTGCCCGATGAGAACTTCGACTACGAGGACTTCGTCAAGCGCGAGTTTGGAGGCCCGCGCGCTGTGCCGCGCGGCATCCATTGGTTCTGGTGGGTCGTTGCGCTGGCCGTGTTGGCTGCTTTCGTTGCCTTGTGGCTGTGATAAGCGGCGGGAACCCCGGTTTTGCGGTTGAGGCGCCGGGCGTCTTGCCCTAAGAATATCCAAAACTCGATCGCTCATGACAACACTCACCGCAAAGACTCCCCCCAGCCAGCGGCTCATGTCCGTGGACGCGCTGCGAGGCTTCGACATGTTCTGGATCATCGGCGCCGATTCACTGGTCTATGCGCTCAATCGCATGACCAAGACCCGGCCAACCAGCTTCCTGGCCAATCAGCTCGAGCATGTCGAATGGGCGGGATTCCGCTTCTACGATCTGATCTTCCCGCTGTTCGTGTTCATCGTCGGGGTGTCGCTGGTGTTCTCGCTCACCAAGACCATCGCGCAGGAGGGGCGAGCCGAGGCGCTCAAACGAGTGTTCCGGCGCAGCATTCTGCTGTTCGTCATTGGCATCTTTTACTCGGGCGGCTTGACCAATCCGTGGCCCGACATCCGCCTGATGGGGGTGCTGAACCGGATTGCGCTGGCGTATTTCTTCGCCGGCCTGCTGTTTTGCCTTTTCAAACCGCGGGCGCTGGTCGCGATTTGCGTTGGCATACTCGCGGGATACTGGGCGCTGATGACTTTTGTGCCGATTCGCGACATCCAGCTCACCAAGAGCTCCCTCGCGCAGCGCGCCGAGGAGGCGGGCGCCCCCGAGACCGCCGCGCTGTTCAAGGATGGGCGCAACCCCTCGGCGATAAAGGATAGCCCGGCGTGGGAAGCGGCGCAGAAGATGTTTCTTGCGACGACCAACCGGGCAACCGGGAAATTCGACCCCGGGCTGAACCTGGCCAACCACATTGACTTCGAGTACTTGCCCGCGCGCAAGTACGACACCTTCTTCGACCCGGAAGGGCTCTTGAGCACGATCCCGGCAGTGGCAACCTGCCTGTTGGGCGTGTTTGCGGGTCTGCTCCTCAGAATGCCAGCCCTCGCGGGCAAGCAGAAGGTGGTGTGGCTGATTGCGTTCGGGGTCGCCGCCGCCACGCTGGGATGGCTATGGGATGCCCAGTTCCCGGTCATCAAGAAGATCTGGACCTCGTCCTACGTGCTGGTAGCCGGGGGCTACAGCGCCATTTTGCTGGGGCTCTTCTACCTGATCGTGGACATCTGGCAGGCGCGGGCCTGGTGCCAGCCGTTTGTGTGGATGGGGATGAACTCGATCACGATTTACCTCGCGAGCAATTTCCTCGGCGGCTTCCGCCGCCTGGCACGGCGGTTTGTTGGGGGCGACATCGAGGCATTCTTCGACGAACATATCGCCAAGGGCTGCGGCGAAATGGCCATTGCGATTGTCGGCCTGCTGCTGGCGTTCTGGCTGGTGCACTTCCTCTACAAACGGAAGATCTTCCTGCGCCTCTGAGCGGCGCGGCCCATCATCAGCCTTGCGATTCTGAACCCGCCGGGCTGCGCCGGTCGGAAATGGGCGGAAAAAAGCAGTTGCGAGGGGGCGCGGGCCTGGTATCTTAACCACTCCTTTCGGAAAGGCCGGGCGGGAAGCTGCGCGGCCTGACGCGAAGGGATTAACGGCCTTAAATGCCTGCGCCGATGGGCGCGGGGGGCCATAACGACATATAAACCAATCCCGTGTTCCGCGGGATGGCTCGCCTGTGGGGCGAGCTTTCAACCAAAGGAAACTAATGATAGCTATTGGAGTTAAGGAACTGTTGGATGCCGGGGTGCATTTTGGGCACCAGACCCGGCGGTGGAACCCCAAGATGAAGCCGTTCATCTTCGACGCGCGCAACGGGATTCACATCATTGATCTGAGCAAGACGATGAACCAGTTGGAGGCCGCGTGTAATTTTCTGGGCACGACGGTGCGCAAAGGCGGCAAGGTGCTGTTTGTGGGGACGAAGAAACAAGCCCAGCAGGCGATCAAACAGACTGCCAAGGACACCGGACAGTTCTACGTGACCGAGCGCTGGCTGGGCGGCACGCTGACCAACTTCGCGACGATTAAGCGCTCGATTGGGCGCCTTAAGGAGATCGAGAAGATGGAGGCAGACGGCTCGATCAACAACTATGTCAAGCAGGAGCAGTCGGTGATCCGGCGCGAGGCGGCACGGCTGAAGAAGTTTTTCGAGGGAATCCAGACGATGGATAAGCTGCCGGGGGCGCTGTTCGTGGTGGACATCAAGCGCGAACATAACGCCGTAGCGGAGGCGCGGCGGCTCAAGATCCCCGTGGTCGCGATTGTAGATACGAACTGCGACCCGGATTTGACGGATCTTCCGATCGCGGGCAACGACGACGCCATCCGGGCGGTGCGGTTAATCCTGGCGCAGGTCGGCCAGACCGTAATGCAGGCGCAGGCCGAGTACGAGACCAAGTACGCGCGCCGTAAAGCGGCTGAAGAGGCCGCGGCGGCAAACCCTGAACCGGCGCCGGAAGGAGCACCTGCGGTGTCCGCGGAAGCACCCCCGTCGGCCGCGGCCGAGGCGGCAGCTCCCGCAGCTCCGGCGGCTTGACCTTTATCGGGAACGTGGAGCAACCGCGGCGGTTGGGGCCGCGGCCCCAGGTGACCAATCCAAGCAACAGTCAACGTTAATTACTTAAGGAAAGACTTTTTATATGGCTGAGATTACTGCGGCCTTGGTGGCCAAATTGCGCGGGATGACCAGCGCAGGGATGATGGATTGCAAGAAGGCGCTGACGGAAGCCAAAGGCGACCTCGGCGCGGCGGTGGATATTCTGCGGAAAGCGGGCACGGTGACCGCCGGCAAGATCGCCGCGCGCGAGGCGCGCGAAGGCGTCATCGCCCGCTACGTCGCGCCCGACGGGCGTGTCGGGGTGCTGGTGGAAGTGAACTGCCAGACGGATTTCGTGGCGCGCAATGAAGAGTTCCGCGCCTTCGCCGACGAAGTGGCCAAGCGGCTGGCGGCCGATCCCCAGGCGAACCTGGAAGTCGAGCGCGAGGGGTTGGTGGCGAAGATTCGGGAGAACATCAAGATCCCGCGCCATTCGCGAATGGAAGTGGCCGGCAACGGGATGATCGCCGCTTACATTCACACCGGCGCCAAGGTGGGCGTGCTGGTGGAAGTCGGCGCGGGCCGCCAGGAGACCGTGGCCAAAGATGACTTCAAGCTGTTGGTCAAAGACATCACGCTGCAGATTGCCGCTGGCCATCCTTACGCCGTGTCGCGCGAGCAGGTGCCGGCGAACATACTGGCGAAAGAGAAGGAAATCGCCGCTGAGCAGTTCAAGAACAAACCGCCGCAGGCCATCGCCAAGATTGTCGAGGGCAAGCTGGAGAAGTTTTACCAGGGCTATTGCCTGGTGGACCAGGGTTTCGTGAAGCAGAACTCTGAAATCTCCGTGAAGGAGCACGTCGCGTCCATCGCCAAGAGGTTGGAGGACGAAGTGACGATCCGCCGCTTTGTGCGGTTCCAGATCGGCGAAGCCGCGGCGTAGGCAAACCGGACAAGCTTTGAGTCGAGGGCGTCCTTCGGGGACGCCCTTTTTCTTCTTATCTTCAGCCCGAATGAGGCTTAAGCTGGGGCGCAAGATTAAGATCAAGATTCAGACCAGGCAGTTGGTTGGCGCGGCCGCCATTTTACTCGCGACGCTGGCGGTGTATTGGCCGGCGGTTCACGCGGGCTTTGTCTGGGATGATGATGACATCCTGACGGCCAATCCTTTGATCAGCGCCCCCGACGGGCTGTGGCACATCTGGGCCGGAGGGAAGTTCTACGACTACTGGCCGATGACGCTGACGTCATTCTGGCTCGAGTGGCGCCTTTGGGGACTCAACGCCACGGGTTATCACGTCACCAACATTCTGCTCCACGCGGCGGCGGCGATCCTGTTCTGGCGGGCGCTCGCGCATTTGAACATCCCGGGCGCCTGGCTGGCCGCGCTTGTGTTCGCCATTCATCCGATCAACGTCCAGTCGGTTGCGTGGATTACCGAGCGCAAGAACACGTTGTCGCTGTTCTTCTTTGGCCTGGCGATGCTGGCCTATTTGCGCTCCGAGAAGGCGCGGTGCGGCGCGGAAATGCAGAAGCCGAAAGGCAAGAGGCCAAGAGGGCAAAACCCGCCCGCCCAATCCCCAGCCCGCAATGCTGAGGCCCGTTGGTATTGGGCATCGTTCATCGCCTTTGTGCTGGCGCTGCTCAGCAAGACCTCCGTGGTCCTGCTGCCGGTGGTGCTGCTGTTGTGCGTCTGGTGGCTTGGAGGCCCGCGCAACCGCGCGCTGACGAAGGGAGATGTCGGACGCGCGCTGCCGTTCTTTGCCGTGGCGCTGGTTATGGCGCTGGTGACGATCTGGTTCCAGTACGAACGGAGCATTGGGACGGATGTGGTCACGACCGGCGATTTTCGGTCGCGGTTGGTGGGGGCGGGCATGGCCGCGTGGTTCTACCTGGCGCGGATCCTGTTTCCCCGCAATCCGGTGTTTGTGTACCCGCGCTGGAACTTCTCTCCCGACGAGGTTGTGAACTATCTACCCGGCGTGTTGCTGTTAGGGGTGTGGGCGCTCTGCTGGCGGTACCGCCGCGGCTGGGGGCGGCCTTACTTCTTCGCCCTGACCTACTTCCTGGCGATGCTTTTTCCCGTGCTGGGGTTTTTCAAGATTTACTTCCAGAAGTACTCCTTCGTGTCCGACCACTGGGTCTATCCGGCCATGAT
>CAZHEW010000007.1:0-4431 GCA_964531815.1 uncultured Verrucomicrobiota bacterium | reverse complement strand
TGCCCGGCTTCAGCAGCTTGAGCCCGGCGCTGACGGACAAGTTGAACGCGGCGTTGTTCCACGAGCAGGCGGCGCTGGCCTGGAAGCCGGATCATGCGGCGGCAGCGTATGGCGCGGGGTACATTTTGGGCCTGCTGAACCGGCCTGAGGAAGCCATCCAGCACTTGCGCCGGGCCATTGGGGTGCAGCCGGACATGGTGTCGGCGCTGGATGCGCTGGCGTTGCTTCTGGCCACGCACGAGAAGGCGAGCGTTCGGAACGGCACGGAGGCCGTGCAGTTGGCCAGGAGTGCCGTCGCGCTGACCGGCGAACAGGACGCGCGACTCCTGGAGACCCTGGCCATTGCCAGCGCCGAGGCCGGGGATTTCCCCGCGGCCGTCCAAGCCGCCCAGAAGGCGCTGGATCTGGCACTGGCGGCTCAGGATCGGGACCTGGCGGGGGCGTTGGCCGTGCAGTTGCGCCTCTTCCAGTCGGGCCGCACTCTTCGCAGCCGTTAAACCCGTTTTCCTGCGGGGGTGGATTTCGCCCGCCTGGCCGCTGCCGCCGCTTCGGCGCGCCGGGAAGATGATGGCTTGCGCGCAGGCGCGTGCCTGTGTATCAGACCAATGGCAAACGGCTTGCCGCAGAGCGTCACACATGCGGATAAATGAAAGGCTATGAGAATGAACATCTATAATCGTCGCGAGTTCCTGGGACGCGCAATTACTTCCGGGCTGGGCGCAACACTGGCGATGGGTTCCCTATCCTGCCGGACGGCGCAGCCAGGCAGGACGAAGGTTAAGCTGAGCACTCCCAATGCGGAGAAACTGGGCTGGCGGCTCAGTTGCCAGCTCTACACGTTCCGCGACCGCAGCTTCTACGAGGCGCTGGAAGTTTTGGCGGGACTGGGTCTGCGGCGGGTGGAGCCGGCGTTCTTCCTGCCGTTGAGCAAAGAACGTCCGGACCTGAAGACAAGCGAGAGCCTTTCCGCTGAGCAGCGGCGCGAGATGAAGGCACGGATGCGGGACCTGGGGTTCAGCATGCCGACCTACTACGCGCCGATCGAAGGAGACCGGGGCGCTTACCGCAGGATCTATGATTTCGCCAAGGAGATGGGCGTCGAGACGCTGATAGCCGAGCCGCCGCTGGATGCGTTTGGTGAGCTCGATGCGCTGTGCCAGGAATACAAGATCAACCTGGCGGTGCATAACCACCCCGAAGGCCCCAACTCGAAGTATTGGAACCCGGACACCCTGGTCAAGGCGTGCGCGGGCCGCAGCGCGCGGATCGGCGGCTGCCCCGACACGGGCCACTGGGTGCGCTCAGGACTGGGCACGATCGAGAGCCTCCGGAAATACGGCAAGCGGATCATCGTGGTTCACCTGAAGGATGCGGCGGAATCAGGCAAGCGCGACAGCCGGGACGTGCCCCTCGGCACCGGGCAGGCCCATTACAGCGCGATCTTGCGGCAGTTGTACGACTGGAAGTGGCGCGGGGTCATGACGGTGGAGTATGAGCACCTGTCGCCGCAACTGGTGCAGGACGTTGCCCAGTGCGTGGAGTTTGTCGAAAGCTTCGCCGCCGGCGTGAAGCGGCAGCCCGGCTTATGATTAAGCAGGAACCCCTCATTTCAATTGGCATCTACAGCCGCGAGGCGGAAACGCGCGGCAGGTTGAATGGCCGGTTCTTCCTCCCGGACAAGACGGCGGCAAGCGGCGAGTTCACCGTCCGGCCAAACCAGGGCCGCTTGGTGTTGCAGGCCGCGGACGGCAGCGAACTCGCGCGCGGGCCGGAGATCCGGCTGGCACCGGAAGCCAACGCCACGTTCACCCTGCGGGACGTGACGATCGGGATCAACTTCCACTGGGAGCGCAAGGAGGATGAGACGTTCGAGGGCGGGCTGCGAATCGTGCCGAACGCGGACGGCACGGTGACAGCGATCAACGAGGCGGGCGTGGAGCAGTATCTCAAGAGCGTCATCGCGTCGGAGATGAGCGCCACGGCCCCCATCGAGCTGTTGCGCGCCCACGCGATTACGTCGCGGAGCTGGCTTGTCGCCATGCTCGAACGGCAGAAGCCGCCCGGGAATGTCGGCGGCCCGGCGCGCCGGGGGCGTGAGACCGAAGAGGAAATTGTGCGATGGTACGACCGGGAGGATCACCAGTTCTTCGATGTCTGCGCGGACGATCACTGCCAGCGGTATCACGGCGTCACGAAGATCATCTCGCCCAAGGCGGCTGAGGCGGTGCAGGATACCCGGGGGGTGTTTCTGGTTCATGGCGGGGCGATTTGCGACGCGCGGTATTCCAAATCCTGCGGCGGGCGCAGCGAGGTGTTCGCCAGCGCATGGGAAGGTGTAACCGTGCCGTATCTCGCAACGGTATCTGACGCGGCGGTCGAGCATCCGCCGGTCACCTCGGAAGCGGCCGCAGAGAAGTGGGTGCTCTCCGCGCCGGAGGCATACTGCAATACCACCGACGGGAACATTCTCCGGCAGGTGCTGCCGTCCTTCGACCAGGAAACAACTGACTTCTATCGCTGGACGGTGAGCTACACGCAGGAGGAACTCAGCGCGCTGTTGCTCAAGCGGTCGGGCCTGGACTTCGGCGAGATCCGGCGGCTGGAGCCGCTGCAGCGCGGGCCGTCGGGACGCATCGTGCGGCTGCGGATTGTCGGGAGCCGGCGTACGGTGGTGGTGGGCAAGGAGTTGGAAATCCGCCGATGGTTGAGTTCGTCGCACTTATACAGCAGCGCGTTTATCGTCCAGCACGAGGGCGGCGCGGGCGAGGTTCCGGCGCGGTTCACCCTGCGCGGCGCGGGATGGGGCCATGGAGTGGGCTTTTGCCAGATCGGCGCGGCCGTGATGGCCGCCAAAGGCTTCAAGGCCGAGCAGATCGTGAAGCACTACTTCCGCGGAGCAGAGTTGAAGAAACTATACTAGATGAAGCCCAGGATTCTTATCATCGGCTGCGGCAGCATCGGCGAGCGGCATCTGCGCTGTTTTCAGCGCACCGGGCGGGCAGAGGTGTTTGCCTGCGAGACAAATGCGACGCTGCTGCAGAAGATTACCCAGCAATACAGCGTCGGCGGGTTCCCGGACGCAGGGGCAGCGCTGAAGGCGGAACGGTTCGACGGCGTGGTCGTCTGCGTCCCGGCGAACCTGCACATCAGCATCGCGCTGCAATGCTACCGGCAGGGGGCGGCGCTGCTCATTGAGAAGCCGCTCAGCACGGGGCTGGGGGAAGTGGAGGAGTTAAGGCAGGAGATCACGCGGCGGAAACAGTACGTGCGGGTGGCATTCGTGTATCATTTCCAGCCCGGCCTCAAGGCGGTGCGGCAAGAACTGCGCCGCGGAACCTACGGGCGGCCACTGCAGGCGGCGACGGTGGTGGGGCAGCACTTCCCGACCTTCCGTCCGGCCTACCGGCAGATCTATTACACCCGCCACGAAACCGGCGGCGGCTGCATTCAGGACATGCTGCCGCACCTGGCCAATGCGATCGAATGGCTGGTGGGCCCCAGCACGCGGGTCTATTGCGAGGCTGGCCATCAGGCCCTGGAAGGCGTGACCGTCGAAGACACCATCGGCGCCTCGGCCCGCAACGGCGACGTGCTGGCAACCTACTCCCTGAACCAGTTCCAGGCCCCGAACGAAGCGACGTTCCTGGTCCACTGCGAGCGCGGCAGCTGCAAGGTCGAGCTCCACGAGCAGCGCTGGGGCGAGTATGCGCATGGGGCCGCCGGCTGGGACTACCACCCCGCGCCGGTGAAGGAGCGGGATGACCTGTTCGTCGCCCAGGCCAACGCGTTTCTCGACGGCATGAGCGGGGCGGAGACGGACCTGGCCACGCTGGACGAGGCGGAGCAGACGTTGAAGTTTACCCTTGGCGCGCTGGAATCTTGGCGCACCGGAAGGGTGGTCCATCTATGAAGATCGAGAAGGCCGAAATCCGGCTGGCGATGCTCGGCATGATCGAGGGCAACGGCCACCCGTACTCGTGGTCGGCGATCGTCAACGGCTATAACCCGGCGGAAATGGCCAAATGCCCGTTCCCCGTCATCCCGCAATACCTTTCCGAGGTGCCGGCCAACACGATGCGCATCCTCGGCGCGCGCGTCACGCATGTCTGGACCGACGATCCGGCGGACGCGCCCAAGGTGGCGGCGGCCAGCCGCATCCAGCACGTCGTGGCGCGGCCCGAAGACGTCATCGGCCAGGTGGATGCGGTGATCATCGGCACCGACGACGGCCACGAGCACGTGCGCCGCGCCCGGCCGTTCATCGAAGCCGGGCTGCCGTTGTTCGTGGACAAGCCGCTCGCGATCAATGTGCCGGACCTGAATCAGTTCATTCGCTGGCACCAGGCCGGCAAGGTTTTCCTGTCCAGCAGCAACATGCGCTACGCGCCGGAGATCCGGCAAATCCTGCGGCAGAAGGCGCAGTTGGGCGAG
>CAZHEW010000006.1:0-25089 GCA_964531815.1 uncultured Verrucomicrobiota bacterium | reverse complement strand
TAACGTGGAGCCGTGAAGTCGTTCTCACTGGATCGGGACAAGCACAGTGCGGAACCCGAAGTCGTTGTACGAATCAGCGGGGCTGCCACAGAACCGATATGCCGACCGGCAGCCCCTGCCGCCGTTGCCGCAACAACCGCCGCGGGCCACGCGCTGCGAGCCCGATGCAGGCCCCTGTGGATCAGTCACGCTTCCGGCCGGATAGGTGCCATACCAATCCTGACACCATTCCCACACATTGCCGTGCATATCATATAAACCCCACGCGCTCGGCTCGTAGGCCCCCACCGCAGTTGTCCGCCCCAGAAAGGGAACTGCGGGATCGGAAACGTAGATCTCGCCTAGGGCCGCGTCATACTCGTAGTAGTTGTAGAAGTTGGCCATCCCGCCCTGAATGGCGCTCCCAAAGTTGAACGCGGTGGTTGTCCCCGCCCGGCATGCATGCTCCCACTCCGACTCCGTCGGCAACCGATAGCCCCAGCCCGCTGGCAGGCGTCCCGCCGCCCGCTCCTGTTGCGTCAACCGGTCGCAGTAGTTGGTCGCGTCATGCCAACTCACTGTATCCACCGGCCGGTTCAGGTCGCCGGTAAAGAAGCTGGGGTTGTGCCCCATTAACGCCAGGTACTCTGACTGAGTCACCTCGTGTTTGCCCATGTAGAACCCATGCGTCAGCGTTACAACGTGCTGGGTTTCATCCGCACCTCGCTGCGCCTCGGTGGGCGGGCTGCCCATGATGAACGTTCCGGGCGCAATCCAAACCGCGTCCGCACTCGCCACATTGGTCGGCACTTGTTGGGAGAACGCGCGATAGAAACGCGGCCCGTTGGCGGCCACGGCGTCGGACACCAGATGGGGGCTGTGCAACAGCGGCGTCAGATTTGTCAGGAATCGCCAGTTGTTCGTCGGCAAGAGGCTGGCGCAGTATTGAATCGTGCAGGCGGCGCCGATGTCTCCCTCGAGGTTGAGCCATGCGTACCCGTTAAACCATTGCACGCTCAGCGCCGGTGGAGACTGGGCTGAGGCGAGCGGAGCGACGAGCCCAAGGGCAGCACACAACGCAGCAGGAAGCTGAAGGCGTTTCGAGGATTTCATCTGCATAATCTCATGACTGTTTTCTTCCCGCCCGGCACCCCACCGCATGGTGCGCCCCGGTCAAGAGACTGGCAAGCCCATCTTGATGCTCTGATCCAACGCTGCTTCCTTATCGCATCAAGGCCGGCGCCAGGGGGCTTTGCCAGAAGAAACAGCCGCCCCTATTCGTAACCGAACGCCCGCAGCAGGGGCGCGAGCTTGGGCAGGTGGGGCTCGAAATACTTCTGGTAGTTTTTCCAGCGGCCGACCGAGGCGCGATAGAGCGGCTTGGTGACCTCGGCAAACGTGGGCGAGCGGACGACCTTGCTGCTGGCGTGCTCGTGAAAGCGCATAACCCGCTCATCCCAGGGCAGGCCCAGAAACTCCAGCACCCGCCGGGCGGTGGCCGCCAGGTTGTCCACCAGGTCCTCATAGCGGACTTCGACGGCCAGGTCGCCAAGGCAGGGCTTCCAGGCAGCCCACAAGCCCATGATGGCGGCGTAGTGTTCCACGGTTCCCTCCAGGCTCAGCCAGGCGGCGGTATCAGGCAGAATATTCACCGGCTGCATGAAACAACTCAGGCAAACATCGCGCGGATCGCGCAGTGCGGCGACGAACTTGTTCTCCGGGAAAATGCGGGTGATGGCGGGAACATCGAAGGTGTTCGCTGGGTTCTTGTCCAGCAGGAGGCGGTCGCCGATGGGTTCGCCCAGGAGGGATTCAATGCCGCGGAAATATTCGGCCCGGACCTGACGCATGGTCCGGGCGGGGAACCAGTCCAGCGAAGAGACGAAGGTGGTGTTGCGATCAACGAGCCGGCCAAGCGGGTAGTAGGCCTTGTTATGGAATACCATGCTCTCCTCGGCCGAGATGACGCCGGGGTGCGCGTCAATCACATACTCCAGGAGGGTGGTCCCGGAACGGGCGTGCCCACAGAGCAGGGCAAGCTTGCGGGCGGGTTGCAGATCGGTGGTTCCAGCTTTGCGCCAACGCTGCACTGCCTGCTCGCTGGCGCTCCGCCGCATCTCTTCGAGGTGCGCCTGCTTCTGTCGGAGGACCTTTAGCTGCTGGGCCGTGCCCTGGCGCATGAGACCCTTGGCCTCGAGCAGCGCAGACATCGCCTTGTCGTATTCCCCTTTATGATCGTGGAGGCTGGCCAGTTCATAGTGGCCAAAGGCGCGGACCAGCGGGTCGCCGCCGGGTCTGGCCACGAGCACATGATACAGCTTCTCCGCCAGGTCGAACTGCCCCATTTGACGGTGCACATTGCCGCGCGCCAATAAGACGGCGTCCTCTGGACCATAAAGGTGCAGCGCACGTTCGGTAATCTGGTCGGCCTCCGCCAGCCGGCGGCGGCGGATGTAGATCTCCGACAGGCGAATGAACGTGATGACCGGAACCTGTCTTTCCTTGAAAACCCGCTCGAAGCAGGCTTGCGCGGCTTCGTAGTTGCGCACCTCCAGCCAGGCATGACCGATGGCGTTGAGGGCCGGGATGGGGGTTGGCGTGATGCGAACGGCCTCGTCGAACCAGCGCTGGGCGGCGGCAAAATCATAGGCCTTGGCGCAGGCCGAACCGAGGTCCACCAATATCTTGTCGTTGGACGGATCGAGCTTGCGGGCGCGCTGCAGCACCTCGATGGCTCCCGCAAAGTCGTAGCGGGCGTTGCACTTCGTCACCTCGAGGAACAACGCATCCAGATTATTCGAGAGCACGGGAACGTTTCGGTTCATGGCAATAACGCCTGGGCGCGACGGTCTTGACGAGGATGTGTATCACCCCGGCGCAAGCCGGCGAGGAAGGAAACCGGGTTAACTTTCACAACGCCCGGCCGTCCAGCCGTCCCGCATGACCGGGGCAGCAAACAGAAGTGGCGCGTGACCCTGTAACGCCACGCGCCACTATAAGGATGCTATTCGAGTCCAACGAATTGTTGACGGAGCCGGCTTACGGCTTCGGCGCGTCCTGCACCGCTTTCGCAGCGTCATCAACAACCTTGTCGGCTCCTTCGACGACCTTGCCTGCAGCACCGCTAATGGCGCCTTGAACCTTTGCCAGAATGTCCTTAACAGCTTGCTGCTGCTCGGGGGTCACCTTGGCATCTTCGGCGAGCTTCTTCAACTCCGTCACGGCGCCCGCCCAATCGGAGGACTTGATGGCGGCGATCGCCTTATCTGCGGTTTCCTTCACACTGGCTTCCGCCGACTGGAAGGCTGATTCCAATCCCGACGGGTCAATGGTGTCAACTGGCTTGCTGCAGCCAACCAGGGCCAGCGTTGTAGCCATAACTGCGGTCAATAACCATGCACTAACTTTCATTCTCTGCCCTTTCTATGTTTGCTTTGTTTATTTGATTCTCAGGTTCGGTAATTCCTGTTAACGGCTTGCACCTTAACACCGCTCCCGCCAGGGGTCAATACGGATTTGCGCGCGGATTTGCGCGCGGTGCCGGGCCAGATCAGGCGCTACTTCTCGACCGGCTGGCGTTTGAGCTGCCGGAGCTCCTGCTGCCGGCGCAGTATCTGATTCCTTTCAGTCTCGTTCACTTCCGGCTGGTGGGCGCGCTGCATCAGCGCGGCAAGGTGACGGTCAATGCACTGGTTCCGCAGCCGAGTGGCGATGTCGTTGAGCTGTTGGGCCGGGTTGGGGATGGGGCGGAGTTCGGTCGTGGCCTCGGTCACCAGGCTTCGCATTTCCAGGCCCGCGCACTCATCGAGGAAGCCTGCCAGGCTGATCCAGGTCTGGTTCGCATGAGCTGCAAGGCGCTGCGCGACGATCTGCCTTGCCAGCGGATGCTGCACCCAAGCCGGGTCCAGATGCGCTGCCGCCCAGCCCACGAGATCATCATGCAGCAGGAGGAGCTTCAGCAACCAGAACTCCGGAGCCGGGGGCTTTTGCGGGCTGCCAGTCTCTGCGGTAGATGCTTCGGCAGCTTCGGGTGCCGCTGCTCTTGGCCGTGAGAGCTTCCTGAACTCGGCGCGGACAGCATCCGGAGTCACGCCCAGGCGCAAAGCGGTCTTTTGCGCGTACTTGTCAACCAGGACCGCGCTGCCGGTCTTGTGCACGGCTTCGGCCATGCCCCGAAGCACGGTGAGCCGTCCTTTGTCGGTGGCGACCTCGTTGGTGGCGCACAGGCGGTTCAGGTGGTAGTCAAAGAACCCTTCGGCGCTCTCGATGAGCTGCTTGAAGGCGACGCCCCCTGCGGCTTTGATAAAGCTGTCCGGGTCATGCGGCGATGGCACCACCGCCACGCGCACCGCCAGGCCGGACGCCAGCAGGTGATCCAGGGACCGGACGGCGGCATTCTGGCCAGCCGGGTCCGAGTCGAAGCAGAGAACCACCTCCTCCACATAGCGCCGCAGGATCCGGGCGTGGTCAGCGGTTAAAGCCGTGCCTTGAGGCGCCACGATATTTTGCACCCCGGCCATGAACGCGGCGATCAGGTCGAGCTGCCCTTCGCAGATGACGACGTAACCGGCGTCAAGCACGGCGCGCTTGGTCTTGTCCAGCCCGAAGAAGACCTTGCTCTTGGTGAAGATGGGCGTTTCGGGCGAGTTGACATACTTGGCGGTCTTCTCATCACCGGCGAGCACGCGCCCGCTGAACCCAATCACCCGGGCCTGCTCATCGCAGATGGGAAACATCAGCCGTCCGCGAAAGCGGTCGTAGTATCCGTCGCCGTCCTGCCGGCGCAAGATGAGGCCCGCCTGCTCCACCAGGGCGAGGTCGTGGTCCTTGCTCTTCGCCCAGTTCACCGTGTCATCCCACAGGTCCGGAGCGGCGCCAAGCCGGAAAAGCCTGACTGCTTCGGCGGACACGCCGCGTTTGGCCAGGTAATCCCGTGCGGCCTGCCCGGAGGCTTCGTTGGCAAGGGCGTTTTGCCAGCGCTGGGTGATCTGCTCATGGATTTGCAGCAGCCGTTGTTTCAGATGCCGTGCTTGCTGCCCGCCGGCGCCCTGCTCATACTCCAACGGAATCTTCGCCCGATCCGCCAGCCGCCGCACCGCTTCCGGGAAGTCAATGTTCTCGTACTCCTTGACGAAGGCGAACACGTCGCCGCCCTTGTGGCAGCCGAAGCAGTGGAAGATCTGGCGATGGGGGTTGACGTTGAAGCTGGGCGTCTTCTCTTTGTGAAACGGGCAGAGCGCGACGAAGTTGCCCCCGGCGCGCTTGAGCGGCAAGTACGACCCGATGACATCCACGATGTCGCTGGCAGCGCGGATCTGCTCGAGGGTTGCCGGGGAAAACAGGCCAGCCATGGCGTTAGCTTAGATGCCTTCGAGGAGCAAGTCAGCCAGTAAATCCATCCACTCGACGGACACCGGCTCGGTCAGTTCATACGAGCGTGAGAAGTCTTCCTCGAAGAGCTCGCGTTTGAGCCGGGCGGCAAAAGCGGGGTCGGAGGTGGCGACATTCTGTTCCTGGCACACGCGCAGGCTCAGGTGGTTCAGGTTGGCCGATCCGACCGAAGCCCAACCATCAACCAGCAGGGCCTTCACATGGGTCATGCCGGGGTAGAAGTAAACCCGCACGCCATGTTCCAGGAGGTAGTTGGCCAGCACCAGGTTGCTCCGGGCGCCGGTCTTTTGGTCGTTCACCCGCGGCAGCACCACACGCACATCCACTCCCCGGTTTCGCGCCCGCACCAGACTGATAATCACGCGTTTGTCAAAGAGGTAGGGATTCTCCAGGTAAAGGTAGCTCCTGGACTTGCCGAAGGCCTTTCGCACCGCGGCGCTGAACGGTTTCCAGGCCGTCTTGGTAGGCAGCAGGCGCAACTTGACCCACCCCTCCGAAGGCGGCCCTGCCACGACCTGTCCAGGCCCGCGGGCGAGCGCCGCGACATAGGCAACATCGCCCAATGCGCCCTCGTGGGCCCAATCCCGCCTGAACTCCTTTTCCAGGGAGGCAACGACTGGCCCCTGCAACTCGACCATCAGGTCGTGCCATTCGTAGCGATACTCCCGCCCCAGGTTCATGCCGCCCAGCCAGGCGTGGGTGCCATCCACCAGCAGCACCTTGGTGTGGTCCGAGGAAAACCACGGGTTGAGAAACGGGCGCACCCGGACACGAGAATCCTTCCTCAGATAGGAGTAGATTGAAGCGGGACTGCGGAAATCCTCCGGCAACGGTGTGCCGGGGGGCACCGCTCCTCCGCTAATGGTTCCCAGGCGATCAAAGATCACTTTGACCTCGATCTCGCTGGAGCGTTGCTTCAACTGGTCCGCCACGCTGACGCCGACGTCGTCCTTGTCGAAAATGTAAATGTTGAAGTGGATATGGTTGGTGGCGGCGGCGATCGCCTGCTTGAGCCGCGAGAAGAACTGCACGCCGTCAATTAACAGGTCGAGCGAGCCGTCCTCCCGCCGCGTGCCGGTGTAGCGATCCAGCCACCCCTCCCACGCAGCAAGGTCCATCCCCGGCCCCTGGTTGAGCTCCGGATAACGGATGCTGGGTTTGGGCAAAGGCATGCGCAAAAAGCGGACCACCGACTGAACCGCCAAATCCGCAAGGCGGGCGACGCTGGAAAGCGGGTTTTTGAGCAGCGCCAGTCCGTGGCTTTCCAGCAGCAGCGCGCTGAGGCCCTGCGCGGTCGTCGAGAGCCCCAAGCCACGCTCGGTCCGGTCATAGAGGGAAGCCGGTATCAGCCAAATGCACTGCCGCCGGGCGCGGTCCAGCAGGAGCGGTTGTGGGACTCGCCTTGGATTGCGCGCCAGGAGCAAGAAGAGCGACTCGCCCGAATGGTTGCGCTCCAGGTCCTGCTCGACCAACCGCGCCGCCGTCGAGAGGGTTTCCTCGAAGGAAAGCTGCCGGTCAACGACTATCCCCGGGGGCGGCTCGTCCATCGAGCTGGACCGGGGCACGCCCTGCGCATCGCGGTAGAGAAGGCGGTCGGCGAGAAACCCATGGCAATACACCCCATGCCCCGCTATGCCGGGCGCCAGCGCCTCGACCAAATTCGTGGTGAGCCGGGCCCACTCAGCACCGGCGATCACCGTCGCCTCGCGCCAGTCGGGTTCGCCAACCGGCATGTGCGTCAGCCGCTGCTTCCACCGCAACACGGCGGCGCTGGCGCGATACCCGTCGCTTGGCACCCGATGCCGGTCCCAGTCCGCGCTGAACTCCTCGATGTTGGTAGAGACCTGGAAATAGAACCGCACCCGGTCGCCCTTCACAAACACCCGCGGCACGGGCGCGCTCGGACCGGTGAGACTCCGCCACTCGTCCAGCGCTCGTTGCTTGGGAACGGCCGCAGCCGCGCGCCTTCCGTCCGCATCAAATAAGAGCATGATCAGGACCAGGGTCGCCGTAGCCACATGCCTTGCGGTGCGTCCTAGAGTCATTGGCAAAACAGTCAACAATCTCGACTCACGGAAGTCAACCGCTGTGAACTCGCCCAAGCGGGCGTTCATTCAAGCCCCATTATGCTGGTGCGGTGCGTCATTGACTCTGAAACTTATCAGTAATCAAAGCTCACCGCGCGGTGCGCGCTGAGCCACTGCGCCTGCCAGCTTCAGGCACGCTCAACCACTCAAGTCCAACAAGGCACCTGGCCTCGTCCGAACCATATCCCCCTGTATACCCCCTCTAAACCCCCTGTATACCCCCTGTAAGCCCCCTCTATTGTAATACAGGGGGTATACAGGGGGTTTAGAGGGGGCATACAAGGGGGATACAGGGGGATATGGCGAGAGGCTGGACTGGGTGGCGGCGGCAGAAGTCATGTAAGATGCTGATCATCGGGCATTTAAACCCGAAACCAGTCACCCAGGCCATTGACCTGGACGGCCAAGGCCAGTGACATCCTCCCCAAATCATCTGCTCCCAAGGCTATCTCAGCCGAAAGGTTGCAGAATCAACGACGCACTACAGTAGTGCCTGGTAGCAGAGATTAGCGATATCGCCGTGTGGGGGCACGCGGCCTGCAAACCTCTTGCAGGCCGCGTGCCCCCACGCGGCGGAGCATGTATCGGTGATTTGTGCAATCAAGCAGTAGAAAGCTGTCCGGCCTCTCAATGTGCCAGGGTCCGGCAAAAACGTTCGATCCGCTCCAACCCCTTCTCGATGTTCGCCATGCTGGTGGCGTAGCTCAAGCGGATGAAATCGTCTGCGCCGAAAGCGATACCCGGCACGGCGGCGACCTGCTCGGCTTCGAGCAGTTTGGCGCAGAAGTCGGTGGACTTAAGGCCGGTCCCGGCGATATTCGGGAAGAGGTAGAAGGCGCCTTTGGCGTTGACGCAAGACAGGCCGGGGATGCGGTTGAGCTTGTTCCATGCGTAGGTGCGGCGCTGGTTGAATGCGTTCAGCCAAATCTTAAGATGGTCCTGCGGACCTGTCAGCGCGGCGACGGCGCCCTTCTGAGCGAAGCTGGTCGGGTTGCTGGTGCTGTGGCTTTGGATGGCGTCAATGGCTTTGGCAATCGGTTCGGGCGCGGCGCACCAGCCAAGCCGCCACCCGGTCATGCTCCAGGCCTTGGCGAAGCCATGCACGATGATCGTGTGCTCGAAATGCGCCCGGGAGAAGCTGGCAACACTGCGGGCGACGGCGCCATCGTAGAGCAAGTGCTCGTAAATCTCGTCGCTCATGATGAGGACGTGGTTGGCGATGCAAACGTCGCCCAGGGCCTTGAGCTCGTCGGGCGTATAGACCGAGCCGGTGGGGTTGCCGGGCGAGTTAAGAATGAACAGGCGCGTGCGCGGGGTGATGGCGGCACGCAGGGCGTCGGGCGTGAGCCTGAACTCGGTCTGGTCGGTCGTCTGGACGATCACAGGCTTCGCGCCGGCCATCTTCACCATCTCCGGGTAGCTGAGCCAATATGGAGCGGGAATGATCACTTCGTCCCCCTCCGCGCAGGTGGCGAAAATGACGTTGAAGCAAGAATGCTTGCCGCCGCACGAAACGATGATCTGCGACGGCTTGAAGGCGAGGCCGTTCTCGCGCTGGTGTTTTTCGGCGATGGCGGCGCGCAGCTCAGGCAGGCCGGCCGCGGGCGTGTATTTCGTGAACCCGGCCTCCAGCGCCCTGGCGCAAGCCTCTTTGATGTGCTGCGGAGTGTCGAAGTCCGGCTCGCCGGCCCCGAACCCCACCACATCCAGCCCTGCGGCCTTCATGGCCTTGGCTTTCGCGTCAATCGCCAGAGTCAACGAGGGGGAGAGCGAGGCGGCGCGGCTCGAAATGTTGTAGTTCATAGACAGGCAGAAGATTGTCGCGCCATCGCCGCAGAGCAAGCGGCAAGTTCCCGGTGCGCGTCAAAGCGCGGGCTTTCGGTCAGGTTGGTGAGCACGCGCACGGTCAGCGGGCCATGGGCGTCCGGGGCAAAGGCGGAGCAAATCTATTTCATCCCGGCCTGCGATGCGCCGGATCGGGCCCAAGGTCAAACCGTGACCGCAAAGCCCGATTTCACAGGCGCTTGCTCATCTGAACATTCTTGCCCTGGCTGCCCCCCCCTTTGTCAGCATTAGGTGGCTGCTAATCGTTCCAGCACTTCATGGCGCTTTGGACGCGGAGATAGTCGGGCATTTCGCCGGCACTCGGTATTCTCCCGGGGAAGGCGCCGGCTTTGGACACCTTCCATCGCCATCGCTCGACATGCCCATCCGCGAAAGACAGGCAGCCGCCCTGGTTGTGCCGGTCCGCAGGCACGTCGAACCACATGTTGCCCCACCAGGGTCCGCCCACCGGGTTGTCAAACTGCGCATCGTAGGGGGTGTCTGCGTGTTCATCAATGAACACAAAAAGCTGACTCGGAACGGGGCGCCGAATTTCGGTGAACTTCCTCCATGCAGGAAGATCCGAGAGACCGGGGATGCCCAGGCGCAGCAGGTACTCGGGATAACCGTTAACCGATTGGCTCATGTTGTAGCTGCGGTTCCGAAGTCGAGTGGTCAACTGGCCCGATACCTCGACCGTCGAGCGGTCAGCCGGGCAATGATAGATGGCCACCGAGGTGTTGTAGGGGAACAGCACGCCGCTCTGCAGATCAAGGGTGTTGGTATCCGTTCGGGGGTGGTCGGGGCACCAGGAGACGCTGGCCGAACCGACGCTCCAACTCGGGCCACTAAACACCATGATCGAGTTGTTCGGCGCAAGCAGATCGGCGTTGTCGGTCGCATAAAGGTGCCAGCATGTCGCCAACTGTTTGAGGTTATTCAAGCAGCCGATCGTCCCGGCCTTTTCCTTGGCTCGCGCCAGCGCCGGCAGCAGCAGCGCCGCCAGGATGGCAATGATGGCAATGACCACCAGCAACTCGATCAACGTGAAAGCGGAAATACTCGAGCGGCGAACCTCCGGCGGATCAGCAGCGGCACATTCACCGTTGCGCTTTACACAGTGCCCATTGGGTTTCATGCAAGGCTCACGCAGGGCGGAACCAGTACAGTGTAGCAGATGCGCCGGGCACGCGCGAGCAAGAATCGTTCATCCCCGGGTTCGCGATCCGTGAACTACCACTCGTTCCATTTCTGAACCTTCCGGGCCACGTTGTTCAGACCCAGAGCGATCTCTTCGGCTTCCTCGCGAGTTGCATCCGGGGTGAAGGTGAAAACGCCATCGGTAATGCGCCGCCCAATGACGGGAGCCGCCAGCCAGCGGGAGTTCTTTATCTTCTCCCCAAACTGACTGAAAACGGCTATTCTCCTGCCACGGTTCGCCGTAGTGTGTTCCTCGAGCAGCGCGGCGCCGGGGTGGTCGAACTTGATCCAAAGGGCAAAACCGCCCACCACATCAATCACTTTGGCTTCCACCACATTTCCCTCGCTCAGAAACGGCTGCTTTTCCACGCTGATGTTGACGGGGTTCTGGCGATAGACCGGGATGGACTTCTGCCCCCCGGTCCCATCGGGGCTGACTCCAAGGTGCAGGCGCAGAACGCTCAGAAGCTTTTTTGATTCTGGTTTGGCTGTGCTTTGGCATCCGCACACAACGGTTGCGGCCACCGCGAGCGTCGCAAGCAAATATGTATTGAATCGTTCCCAGCGAATCATCATAGTGCCTCAAACAATCGGAATGTGTTGGGAATGTAAAGAGTGATATGAGCAAGCAATATAATAAGGGTGTGAAACGGAAACGACGGAAGGCCTACCTGAAGCGCAAGAATGCCGCCGCCAAAACCAAAGCCAAGGCCAAAGCCGCGCCCAAGGCCGGAGCGGGCGCCTGATCTGAGCTTTCGAGCGGCGGAAACTTGTTCACCGCCGCCCCGCCCCCCTCTTCCAGGGCGGTGAATAAGTCCGCGACGCGACGCGCAAAACCGTTGCTGGTATTGCGTGATTTCCGTTATTCACAAACCATTCACACGGCTGAATTGGTGAATAAGTTGTGCGTAAGAATTCGTTGCCGGAAGATGGAAATCGGGTAAGCTTTTCCCAGTTCATTGAAAGAACTGAGATGGGCCGCGGCAGTCAACCGATTGAAGCGGAACGTTTCGGAGATAATCCCAGGTGACTGGGGAAAGGTTAGGTCAGGCTGGTTGGCTTAGCCCCTCTTAAGCCGGATTGCAAGGTCCGGGAGCGGAGGCAGAATTCACCAGTTCCTCTGGCGGCGTTCGCGCGCCGTCAGTAAACGCGAAAAAGGGACTGAGCGACGAGGAGCGATGAGAAACCGCTCCGAGTCGGGTTAAGGCGCCCGGGCCAGTTTCGAGCCTGGGCCAATCGCAGTTACCCAGAGGGTATCCGGTTGCTACTGTGCATCAGCACGGGCGGGCGGCTCGGGCGGTCTCCGGAAGGAGATCGGCCAAATGAAAGACGCCGAAAGGCGGGACAAAGTGAGCGTCCGAACCGGGAAGGACACGCGGCCTCGGCAGGACCCGTGAAAACCTTCCGAGAAGTTGGCGGTGTTAAAAACGATACCGCTGACCTGTGGACAAAAGGCAACCTGAGAGTTAAGAGGCGAGACCCGTGGCACCGGGCTAACGCGCCGTCAAAAGCGGCGGCCGACCCGGCGCTAAGCGGTCAAGACGCGGATCAGAAGACGCAGACGTGTCTTGACCTGGTTCGTAAGCCGGTGGCGCAACCACCAGCCCAAGCGAGCTGAAAAGCCTCACTCGATAATCCAGTGACCGCAAGGTGCTGGACGGCCCTGCTACGAGGCCGATAACTCCGCTTGCCGTGGAGAATAGCGTCGGGAAGCTGGCAGCCAATTAGGCGCCTAATGCCAGCCCGGGAAAGAGAGCGTGGCGAACTCCCATCCCCCATTTAGTCCCTGTTCGGCCGCAAGGCCGGGCAGGGACTTCTTGCTTTGGCGCGCGCCTTGCCGATGGTTTTGGCGCGTTTGGGCGATGACTGGCAGCGCGCCTATTGGCATCCGGTGCTCGTGGTCGAGACCTTTGGCGTCCGCTGAGGCAAATCGGCGGGACGCAATTGCAGTCAGTGCGGCTGCACGTTCAAGAACGCTTGCGCGGTCCAGCACCCCGAAAGGAGTTGATCGCCCTGGACCGCAAAAAACCCAAACACGGCGGTGGTCAAAGCGGACTGAGCGCCGTCTGCGTGCCCAGCCAGCATTATCTGGGCAGCGCGATGGTTGATACCAAGACCAACAAGATTCCCGTGGCGCAAGAGCGCTTTACAGACCCGGACTGGAAGGGCCGATTTGTTTCGCTGGATGCCCTCCACCCCCAGACTGAGACGGCTCGCGGGCCATCGCGATCCATTGCGAAGTTGCGAGGGCGGAGGATGAGGTCCACACTGAACTCGGTATGGCTGCGTTCTACGACACCCACGCCCATCTTAGCCGCCCTGAATTCGCGGGAGACCTGCCTCAGGTCATCGCGAGGGCGGGGGCGGCGGGCGTTACCCGGATTATCACCATCGGCACCGATCTCGAGAGCAGCGAGCGCGCGGTCAAACTGGCGGAGGAGTATCCACAGGTGTATGCGGTGGCGGGCTGGCACCCGTCTGAGGCTGCGGAAGCGCCCGAGGATGTGCGGCCCGCGTTGCGCAAATTGGCGAGGCACGGCAAAGTCGTCGCCCTGGGCGAGACCGGACTGGACTACTACCGCCTGCCGAGCCACCAGGCTGGTTTCACGGCGGAGGACGAGGCACGTTGCAAGGCCCGGCAAGCGGAGTTGTTTCGCCAGCACCTGGAGGTGGCGGTCGAGGTCGGGCTGGGCTGCGTCATTCACCAACGCAGTTCGCTGGAGGACACGCTCGCCCTGGCGCAGCCGTTCGCCGGCCGCGTGCGCGGCGTGTTCCACTGTTTCGCCGAGAATGCGGAGATCATGCAGCGCATTGTGGCAATGGGATGCCTGGTCAGCTTTACCGGCATTGTGACCTACAAGAATGCGCAGACCGTTCGCGACACGCTCGCCGCGACGCCGCTCGGCCATTTCATGCTGGAAACCGACTGCCCGTTTCTCGCGCCCATGCCCTACCGCGGCAAGCGCTGCGAGCCGGCCTACGTAAAGGAGACCGCCGCACTCGCCGCGCAGGTTAAAGGCTGTTCGCTCGAAGAACTGAGCGCGGCTACCTGCGCCACGGCCGAGAAATTCTTCGCCAAGCCATCGGCGAACGCATAGCCCCACCGAGCGCCCCACGCCTCAGCGTTATGCGACGCGCGTGACGCCTCCCCCCCCTGCCCTGTCAAAGCCTGGAGACGATGCTGTGGAACCAGCAGATGATCATGAATTACGACGTATTTGCCTTTTTCAACCAGCAACTGGCGGCGATGCTCCGGGAGGGCATCCCGCTGGAAGGGGCACTCCGGCAGTTATGCGCCGGGATGCGCGCGGGTCCATTGCGGAATCAGATCGAGCAACTGGAGGCCGAACTGGCCCGCGGCACGCCGCTCAAGGAAGCCCTGGCGCGCCGGTCGCTGCCAGACCTCTACCGCCAGATGGTTGAGATTGGCGCCCGCAGCAACGACCTGCCGGGCGTGCTGACCTTGCTGGCCGACCATTACCACCGCGCCAATGCGCTCTGGACCCGTCTCAAGGGCCTCTTGGTGTATCCGCTCATCGTCATCTTTGTTTCCTTGGGCCTGACGCTGCTCATCTCTTTCAACTTCAGCGGATTCCTCTCGCGTATTGGCCATGAAATCGGTCCACAAATGACCTTAACCGCGTCCACCATCACCATCTGGACGCCCCCCGTCATTCTCGCCATTGCCGCTTTGGTCGGCGTGGCCGCGGCGTGCATTCCGGCCTGGCGGGCGTCGCTCCGCTGGCGTCTGCCGGCTTTCCGCGATGCCAGCCTCGCCCAGCTCGCCTCGGCCATGACCCTGATGCTGGAGAATGGAATCCCGCTGCCCCAGGCCCTCGTCCTGGCCGAGGCGCTCGAAAGCGGCACCCCCGCCGCCAAGACCCTCGCCCGTTGGCGCCAGCTCGTCGAGGCCGGCCAGGGTAAACCCGCCGCCTGGAGCGGCGACACCCGGCCCTTTCCGGCTCTCTTCCTTTGGCTGGTCCAAAAGGGAGGCGAAGACCTCGCCGCCGGCTTTCGCAAGGCGGCCGAAATCTACCAGGCGCGCGCCTCGTACCGGATCGAAATGGCGCTGTATGGCGCGCTGCCGGTCTCGATCCTGCTGCTGGGGCAGATGGTTTTTTGGCAAGCCTACCCGTTGGTTCGGTGCATGACCTGGATGATGAACTGCCTCGGCTCGGACATGGGTGGCGGTCATGATTGATCGGTTATGAACGACGCCTTCCCCCAGTTTCTCCAATCCGACCCGCTCCAGGCGATCGGCTTGGGCGCCCTGATATTCATTGCCTACATTCTCGTGGGCGTGCTGCCCATCTGCGGCGCGAGTTACCTCATCTACTTTGCGCTGACGCTGCCTCTGCGCCGCAACGAGCGCGCCCGGCTCTTCCTCGACCTGCTCGAACTCGGCATGGACGAAGGCCAGACCCCGGAAGCCGCCATCACCCGGGCCGCTGCCAGCCGTGACCGTTCCCTCGGGGTTCGCTTCCAACTCCTCGCCGCGCACCTCGAACAAGGGTTGCGCCTTAACGAGGCCCTCGAAAAGGTGCCCCGCCTGCTTCCCCCGCAGGTCTGCGCCATCCTCAACGTCGGCGGACGCATCGGCGACCTCAAGAAAGTCATCCCTGCCAGCCGCCTCCTCCTGCGTGACAGCGTCTCCTATGTCCGGGGCGCCCACAACTACCTCATTCTCGTCGCCTTCGCAATCTCGCCGGCCATCGTTACGGTGCCGCTGCTCCTCAAGACCCGTGTTTTGCCCAGCTTCAAGGAACTCTTTGTCGGCATGCTCGACGGGCAATCCCTGCCGGCGTTCACGCGGCTGGTCTTCGGAAACGACACTCCCCTCGTGGCCATCCAGGCGGGTGTGGTGGCTGCCATCTGGCTCGCCGCGCTAATGTATGTCGGCGGCCCGCGCCTCCACGGCTGGATTCACCGCCTCTTCCCGGTCACGCAGGACTGGCTGCTCGCCCTCCTGCCCTGGCGCCGCAAACGCCTCCACCGCGATTTCTCCGCCATGCTCGCCGTCCTCCTCGATTCCGAAGTGCCCGAAGCCGAAGCGGTTGCCCTCGCTGCCAAGTCCACCGCCAACGCTGCGGTTATCCGCCGCGCGCAGAAGGTTTGCACCCTCCTCCAGCAGGGCCTCAAGCTGCCGGAAGCTCTCCAGGCGCTCGACAGCTCGCGCGAGTTGCACTGGCGCCTCACCAACGCGTTGAAGCGCGGCTCCGGCTTTGTCTGCGCCCTCAAGGGCTGGCACGAAGCCCTCGATGCCAAAGCCTTTCAACTCCACCAGGCCGCCGCCCAGGTGACCACCAGCTTCCTCGTGTTGGTCAACGGCATGATCGTCGCCTCCATTCTGATTGCGGTATTCCTGGCTCTGGTACAACTCATCGAAGGCTCCTGCATATGGTGATGTCTCGCCCCTCAACCCTCCCCCCTCCGCTCGCTCAGCGTCTGCGCCAGCGCGGCTCGCTCATGGTCGAGTTGCTGGTCGCCTTGGCCATCGTGGTCGGGCTGCTGCTTCCGCTGGCCTACTCCTTTGCCGGCGAACGCCGGTTCTCCCGCGCCTGCTATCAGCGCGCCGTCGCCATGGAGATCGTAGATGGCGAACTGGAGGCGCTCCTGGCCGGCGAGTGGCGCGCTTTTGGCCCCGGCACACACGACTACCAGGTCCATGCCGGCGCCGCCACCAACCTGCCGCCTGGGCGCTTCACCCTGTCCGTCCAACCCGGCAAACTGCGCCTCCGCTGGCAGCCGGCGACCAAAGACCACGGCGGCCCTGTCACCCGGGAGGCCATCGTCAAATGAAGGCTTGTATCAACTTGCAGCACCGCCTGGTCTTTTCCCCGTGCCCGGCACGGGACTGTGCCGCGCGTCACTCCACGCAACATCCAACAGCCAGCCCCCAACATCGAACGCCCAAGGGGCGCGACTGGCGCACCCATTGGATGTTGGATGTTTCTCCCCGGTTCAGGGTTTCAACCCGCACACGAGGGCTGGGAAGCCCCCGATCGGGCCAGCGCGCCTATTTGCTCATCGAGACCCTTGTCTATATCGGCGTGCTGGCAGCCCTGCTCGGCGTCGGCTATTCCGCCATGTACCGGTGTATTGACAGCTCGATTGCCCTGCGGCGCAACGCCGACGAAATCACCAGCGCCCTCCACGCCGGGGAACGCTGGCGCGCCGACGTGCGCTCGGCGGGAACTCAGCCTCGCCTGGAATCCACCACCGAGGCCGGGCAGCTTCTTTGCCTCAGCACCCCTCACGGCGCGGTCAACTACCGTTTCGCCGCCAACGCCCTGTTCCGTCAGCTCGACGGCGGCCCCTGGGTCTGTTTGCTGCGCAATGTGAAGTCCTCGACCATGACCGCCGATCCGCGCAAAGAGGTGGTCGTCTGGCGTTGGGAACTTGAACTGCAGCCGCGTCAAAGTGGCAGCGTCAAGCCCGGCCGCATCCGTCCACTGTTCACATTCCTCGCCGTCCCTGGAATACCGGTTACCCAATGAAGCTGCCTTTCGTCCACACTTTCTCTCCGCGGCGCCACGAGTCCGGCTCTGCGATTATCGTCGTGCTGGCACTACTGGCCATCATCATGATCTACGTGGCCAGCAATCTCCGCACGCTCGACAACCTGGATCGCGAGCTGAAACTTGTCGAACGCCAGCAACTTCATCGCCTCCAGGCGGCTGCCCGGCCAACGCATTCCTTGCCCGGCATTACTGGTACCACCAATAGCATTCCCCAACCGTTGGACAATGCTGACACGTCAGCCCCGGCAGCCCATCAATAAACTGGTTACTGCGCAGCAACCGGTGTGCGGAGGCACAAAAAGTCCGGGCAACTAACAGGCAATCGGAGCCTTCACGATTGGGGCGCCCGCCTGTCCTTGCTCGGCCGGCTCGGCGCCGCGCTTAGCGCCATTCGTGCCTGGGATACTTGCGCTGCAACTCTTGTTTAATCCTCGGATAGTGTTCGCGCCAGAAGCCGGCGAGGTCCTGTGTGATCTGCACGGGCCGCTGGCTGGGAGCGAGGATGCGCAGCAAAACCGGCACGCGGCCCAGCGCGATGCGGGGCGTGGTGTTTACTCCGAATAGCTGCTGGATGCGCAGGGCAATGTGCGGCGGGTTGGCCGCGTCGTAGACCACCTTCGGCGTGCGACCGTTGGCGAGGCGGAGACGCTCCGGGGCGTGTTTGGCCAGCAGGTCCTGCTGGGCCGCGCTCAGCCAGCTTTTCACAACGGCCTTGACCGGCTTGTCTTTGAGGTCCTTGCCGCTGAAGGAGCCGTGGCAGACCTGCTCGACGAGGTGGCGCCGGTCTTCCTCGCCGATGGGCGGCAACGCGAGTTCCGGGCACCATTGGCGGAGCAGGTTGAGGCGGAGCACCCATTGCTCGATGTCCTCGTCCCAGTCGTTGAGCGTCAAGCGCCCAGCCAGCACCTCGTCGGCCAGCAGGCGGGCGGCGGCATCGGCCGGGGGCGGCTCAACGCGGCGAGCGCCAATAGCCAGATCGCGAAAGCGAAGTTGTTCCTCGGCATACACCCGCTTCGTGACGGCATCGTAGAAGACGCGCAGCGCAGCCGTAAGATCGTCGGGAAACAGTTCGCTCAGCCACTTCTCCTCGATCGCCGTCGCCAGGCTCAGCAGCGTTTGCACGCTCTTGTCCTTGCCCTGCACCTCCCGCGCCTCGGCGGCGACGAACAGTGGGCTGTCCCGGACCACACATTCCCGGACCAGCGTGCCGCGGCGGCCATGGACCAACTCGCACCGAAGCGTGCCGGAGTCCAGACGGCGGGCGACGCGGTCGCTGAAGCCAATGAGGATGCATTTCCGCAAGGCAGTGTCGGGGACTTCGCGCCGGGTGGCATCCAGGCCCTCGCGCCGCGCGAGGTCGAGAAACTGTTCGAAGAGCGGACCGACCTGCCGGGCGCCCGCGGCATGCACGCCGAGGCGGCGGCAGACCTCGGGACGGAAGCCGCTGGCCGAAACATGTTGCCAGGCGCGTAGGAGGAGTGAGAAGTCGCTGCCGGTTTTGTCGTCCAGCAGCTCTTCACGGCGGCGCGCGGTGTCGGCGTCCACGTTGCGCAGGAGCAGGTCGCGGCCCTGGGTCAGGGCCGCAAGCAGGCAGGCCTGCCAGACACAGCCGTATGGCTGCGCTGCCAGCAACATGCGGGCATACCGCGGATGCAGGGGAAAGGCCAACATCTTCCGGCCAATGGGTGTGAGCGCTGGCCTGAGCGCGCCGAGATCGGTCAACAGTTCCTCGGCATGCGCAAGCGCTCGTTCCTCCGGCGGCTCAAACCAGCGGAACGCGCCCAGGTCTTTAACCCCGGCGGCTTTGAGGGTTAGGACGACTTCGGCGAGGTCCAGGCGCTTGATCTCGGGCAGTTCCTGCGGGGGGCGATGTGCGTGTTCCTCGCGCGACCAGAGCCGCCGGCAAAGACCCGGCGCAGTGCGACCGGCTCGGCCCGCGCGCTGGTCGGCGGCGGCGCGGCTGATCTTCTCCACCAGCAGCGTGTTGATGCCGCGATACGGATCATAGCGCGGAATGCGCGCCAGCCCGCTGTCGATCACGCAGCGGATGCCGTCAATGGTCAAGGAGGTCTCGGCCACGTTGGTGGCGACGACGACTTTGCGCTGGTTGTAGCGGGCGACGGCGGCGTCCTGGTCGCGCGCGGACAGTTCGCCGTGCAGGGGAAGCAGCCGGAAGCCGCGAGCCTCTGGGCAGCGCCGGATGGCCTCAATCGTCTGCGCAATCTCAAAGCCGCCCGGCATGAATACCAGCACATCCCCCTGCCCTCCCGAGCGGACATAGTCGGCAAAAGCCTCGGCGGCCTGCTCCCAGACGGGACGCTGGTCGAGATACGCCGGCCTGGCCGCAAATTCAATTTCGACCGGGTGCGCGCGCCCATGCGATTCGAGCACCCGGCAGGGCCGGAGGTATTGCTCCAGCGGCGCGGTGTCAAGGGTGGCCGACATCACGAGGACCTTCAGGTCGAGCCGTTCGGTCTCCTGCAATTCCAGCGCGCGGGCCAGCGTGATATCGCCATGGAGGTGACGTTCGTGGAACTCATCAAAGATGAGCGCCGCGACGCCCTTCAGCTTCGGGTCCTGAACCATCTGCCGCAGCAGCAAACCCTCGGTAACGAAGCGGATGCGCGTGTCGGCGCTGGTGACGTTCTCAAAGCGAATCTGATAACCAACCTCGCGGCCAAGTTCGGACTTGCGCTCCCGGGCAACCCGCGCCGCCAGAAGCCGCGTGGCCAGCCGCCGCGGCTGCAGAATCACGACCTGTCCGCCTCCCAGCACGCCGTTATCGAGCAGCATCTGCGGGACCTGGGTGGACTTGCCCGAGCCGGTGGGCGCGGACACAATCAGCCGCCCCGCTTCCTGCAGGCCCGCCAGGAGAGGCTGTTCGATCTCGAATATCGGCAGTCGTTCCGCCATCGAGCCCCAGGCTACACCTGATTCGCGGGTTTTGAAAGAAGCGTAACCAGCGCAGCCGGCGCTGAACCGAAGCAACCGGAGTATTCTTTTGAACGAACTCAACGCTCAGAGTCTCCAAACTACAGACGGCTGGAACTGCCCCAGTGTTTGAGACGAGGCAGTGCGCGTTGACCAGGGCGACAGTAGCGCGACCAGCAGCCCAATCAGGCCCTGCATAATAACATGATCAGCATTCCGAGTTACGACGCAACAGGCCAGCCATTCGACGCGGCAACGATTGCCGCTGTGTGGGCAAAGGCCATGCCCAGCAGCGACCATCCTCCGCTAAGGCTTGATCCCTTTGGCGCCCTGATATGGAAAGAGGGCTACGGGAACACGAGCAGCAAGTTCGGCTGGGAAATCGGTTTCCAGACTCCGCTGGCCAACGGCGGCGGGGACACACTGGACAACCTCGTAGCGTGGCAGTGGGAAAACAGCCGACGCAACGCCGGCCGTTGAATCCAGTCCGCGCGGCCCCACCGGGCAGCCCAAGGGCGGGAGCTTTTCATGCCAGGGCCTTGTTCCTGCGGACAAACGTGTAGGGTGTTTGCCTACAAAAAGTGTTGTGCTTTCCCCGACTAGGCGGCTGCTGCCCTTGGGGGTATTTTCAGAATTGAAGGTTCAGGAGCAAGCTGATGGGACATAGGCGCAGCCTAAAGAAGTTGCCCTGTTAGTTTGCCAATCGTGAGAGTTGGGGTTGGGCGGCGCGGTGCAGGAACCGCGCCGCTTTCTTTCGTGCTGGATAAACTCCTTGGTCCGGCCGCGGCTTGGTGCTATGGTGCACTGTATGGTTCGTGTTGGAATTGGCTATGACGTGCATGCCTTGGTCGAAGGGCGGAAACTCATACTGGGCGGCGTGGAGATCCCCCACCCCAAAGGCTTGGAGGGACACTCCGATGCCGATGTGCTGATGCACGCAATCTGCGATGCCATTCTCGGGGCCCTGGGGGAGGCTGACATCGGCCATTTCTTCCCCAACACCGACCCGCGCTGGAAGGGCGCGCAGAGCCGCATCTTCCTGAACGAAGCGGCGCGCCTGGTCGGGTTTCGCGACGGCAGGATCGTCAACGTGGATGCCACGGTAATTGCCCAGGCACCCAAGCTTTTCCCGCACGTTCACGAAATGAAGGTCAATATCGCCGCCGCGCTCGATCTGAACGTTCAGCGCGTTGGAATCAAGGCGACTACTAATGAACGCCTCGGCTTCCTGGGCCGGGAGGAAGGCATTGCGGCCATGGCCGTGGCCAGCGTGGATTTGCCGTGAGCACACTGCCGCACGAAGTCCGAATTCCACTGTCCTGTCCAGCTTGAGCTAGCGCCATGGCCAAGGCGGAGATCAGTTGGAAACGAACCACCGCGGAGGGACTTCGCCTGCAGGTTTATGCCCGGCACGTCGGCCGCGAGTGGCGGTTCTTCGCGCGGGAACGCCGCTATGACCTGTGGCAGGCGCTCCCCGAGCCACCGCTGGAGGACTGGCTGGCTCTGCTTGATTCGGTCCGGCGCCGCATCAATCGCCGGTTGCTCCGGCCCGAGGAAGAGGCGCGCGTGAAGCAGTCCATCCGGGAGCGATTCCCCGAGGCAAAGCCCGAATGAAGCCGGGCCCCCCCCCGCTTCCCCAGTTTTCGCCTGACGCCCCGCCTCGCTGCTGGCAGACTCTCCAAAGATGAACAAGCCGCCGCTGATTCTCATTTCGCCGGGCGTGGAAAAGAAGGGAGACGAATTCGGCGACCTCTCGATCAGCCTGTCGGAGACCTACCAGCAGGCCCTGATAGGTGCCGGGGGCTTGCCGCTGGCTCTCCCCGCCCTTTCATCTCGCGAATTGATCGCCGAGAGCGTGCGCCACTGCGACGGCGTCCTGCTGACGGGCGGCGACGACGTGGACCCGCGCGCTTACGGCCAGAAGTTGCCGCCGCGCCTGCAACGCACGGTGACCATCACTCCCGACGGCGGCGCACGTGATTGGCGCGAATTGGTGCTGATTGATGAGGTATTTCGCCAGCGCAAACCCCTGCTGGCTATTTGCCGAGGTCAACAAATTCTTAACGTGGCCCTGGGCGGCACGCTCCTGGCGGATATTCCGAGCCAAAGACCCCAGGCGATCAACCACCGCCGGCCCGACCGACGCAGTGAGATTGTTCACGAAGTGCTGTTGACACCGGGGTCACTACTGGCCAAGATTACCGCTGGGCACAGGCTGGGTGTGAACAGCACCCATCATCAGGCGGTCGCACGAGTGGCCGGACCTTTGAACATCGCCGCCGCCAGCGGCGACGGAATCATCGAAGGCCTCGAGTTGAAGCCATGCGCAGTCAGGATGCTGCCGTTCCTGCTGAGTGTGCAGTTTCATCCGGAGCGGCTGGTGAATCGCCACTGCGAACATCGGGCGATCTTTTGGGCTTTCACGCAAGCCTGCGTCCGGAATGGCAAACACGATTTATGAAGGGCAAGATTCTGATTGTTGATGACGAAGCGGGCTACCGCAGCGTGCTGAACGGCTTCCTGAAAGGCGACTACGAGTTGTTCGAGGCCGAAAGCGGCGCGGCGCTGAAAAAGGCCATGGATCAGGAACAGCCGGATGTGGTGCTGCTCGACGTGGAACTCAAAGACGCCAACGGACTCGAAATGCTGCCCTCCCTCAAGAAGCGCTGGCCTGAAACGGAGGTGATCGTGCTGACCGGCGTGCCGAGAAATGACACGGAAGCCGTAGCTTGGGCGGTCGCAGCCACCAAACGGGGGGCATTCAACTTCCTTCGCAAGTCGGAGCAGTTTGACGGCGGAAAGCTGCTCACCGATGTCTCCAATGCCTTCGAAGCCCGCCGCCAGACCGAGGAAACCAGCATGTTGCGGCGCGCGCTCGAAACCATGAGCGGCAGCGCCTCGCCTGTTTTCCACAGCGCGGTCATGCGCGAGGTCGTCCGGACGGTCGAGCGCATCGCGCCCAGCGACGTGGCCGTTCTCATTACCGGCGAGAGCGGGACCGGCAAGGAAGTCATCGCCGACCTCATCCATACCTTCAGCCCGCGCAGCAAGGGCCGGATCATCAAGATCAACTGTGCCGCGCTGCCGCGGGAACTCATCGAAAGCGAGCTGTTCGGTTCCGTGAAAGGCGCCTACACCGGCGCGCATTCCGACCGCGAGGGCTTGTTCCGGCTGGCCGAGGGCGGCACCCTGTTGCTGGACGAGATCTCCGAGATGCCCGTCGACACCCAGAGCAAGCTCCTGCGCGTCCTACAGGATCAGGAGGTGCGCCCCGTGGGCGGCAAGACTTCCTACAAGACCAACTGCCGCCTCGTCGCCGCCACCAATCGCAAGACGGATGACGCGATCAAGGACGGCAAGCTGCGCGAGGATTTGTTCTACCGCATCAGCGCTATTACCGTGCATCTGCCGCCCCTGCGCGAGCGGCGCGAAGACATTATGCCGCTGGCCAACGCGTTCCTGAAACGGTTTGCCGCCCAGGCCAACCGCGTGATCAAGGGTTTTACGCCGAGCGCGGCGGAGCGGATCACCGCTTTTGACTGGCCGGGCAATGTGCGCCAACTCCAGAACGAAGTGCAGCGCGCAGTGCTCTTGTCCGAAGGCAACGAAGTAGATGCAACGGATTTGTCCATCAGCACTGCCAAGGCCGGCGGGTCGGATTCGTCGGACACCAACTTCACGTTGCTGGAGGGGGTCGAGCGCAACGCCATCGTCCAGATGCTCAAAGAAACGGGCGGCAACAAACTTGAAACCGCCAAGCGCCTGGGCATCGGCCGTCAAACCCTCTACAACAAGATCAAGGCCTACGGGATTGAAGTCTAATGGCCTCCTCTGCCGCAGCTTCTTCGGGACGGGCTGCGAGGGGTAGAATTCTCATCGTTGACGATGAGGATGGCATCCGAGACCTCCTGAAAGCCCTCCTCCAGGGTGACTATCAGACTTCCGAGGCTGACTGCGGTGCCACCCTGTACAAAGCGCTGGACCATGACCGGCCTGACGTGGTGCTCCTCGACCTAACGCTGCCTGACGCCAATGGGCTGGCGTTGCTGCCGGCGATCAAGGAGCGCTGGCCGACGACCGAGGTCATCGTCCTGACCGGGCAGCCAGACGACCACGGAGCCCGATCGTGGGCTACTGAGGCCGTCAAGGGCGGCGCCTTCAGCCTGGTGTCGAAATCGGCGGGATTCGATTGCCAGAAACTTCTGGACGGCATCGGCCTGGCGGTGCTGCGCAGCCAACAAGCCCAGGAAAACAGCTCGTCGCGTCCCCGCGCCTGACAGGCAAGAGCGACACCACAGAAACGGCAGCGTCTTTGATGCGTTTCACGCCGGTCCTCCCAGGTACCTGGCAATCCCGGCGCGAAATGCCGGGTGTTCCAGCCCCAGAAGCTCATTGGCGGCCTGCGGATCCCCGACATTGTCCTCCTGCAGCATGATAAGCTGATCGCGGCTGAGGGGGGATGGCTTTCGCAGCAGGCGCTGGAAAACGTACTCCATACAGGCAGCCTGGTAACGCGCAAGGCCGAGCGGCACCGACAACTTCAACCGCCGCTTCTGCAGCACGGCCAGCATCTGGTCCACAATGGCTGAGAGTGTCAGCCTCTCCGGCCCGCACAGATCATAGCTCTGGCCGACGGCCTTTGGCTCGCGCAGCGATCGGACAAAAGCCGCGGCGACGACTTCGACTGAGATGGGTTGGAACCGCACGCGCGGGCTGCCGATCAGCGGCACGATCGGCGACCGGCGAATTATCTTCCCAAACAGGTTAACAAACTGGTCCTGCGGACCGTAAATCAATGAAGGCCTGAAGATCGTGAACTCCAACCCAGCGCGCCGGACCAGTTCTTCGGCGGCCCACTTGGTTTGGTGATAGCGCGAAGCCGCATTGGACCGCGTGCCCAGCGCGCTCATGTGAATGAACCGCCGCACCCCGCTCTGTTGCGCCGCCGCCAGGATATTCCGCGTGCCGCCCACGTGCATGCGCTCGAACGTGCTCTCGCCGACCTCGGCAATAATGCCCACCAGATGGATCACCGCCTCTATGCCCGGCAACGCCCCGTCCAGCGAACCGGCCTCCAGCACATCACCGGAATGGACCTCGGCTCCCCAGCGTCTGACCGCCTCTTGCACCCGCGGCGAATTGCGGCTGCGGGCGAG
>CAZHEW010000005.1:0-26138 GCA_964531815.1 uncultured Verrucomicrobiota bacterium | reverse complement strand
GGCCGCAAAGAGCTTCTGGCGCATCGGCCAGAACAGCCCTTGCCACTCGGCGCAGATGGCGGCCCTGGCCGCCGGCTCCGCCTGCGGGTGGATGGACAGGGGGCGATGCCGGCTCACGATGCGCAGCAGGTTGCGTCCGACGTAGTCGCGCAGCAGCAGTGGAAAGACTTCCGTCTCAAACCGGGCGCAATAGGTGCACTCGAAGTCGGTGAACTCCACCAGCACGACCGGCGTGTTGCTGGCGCCCAGGCTGGGCCCATTCCCGGCGGTCACGGTGGCGGTCTGCGGTTCGCGAGGCGTTGCCAGAGCTGTTTCGTGGCTGCTCACGATGGCCCGGAGCTGGCGCAACTCGTCGAGGATGGCCGGTTGAGCATCCGCCGCCTGGGCTGGCGGGCGCACCGGCTCGCGCAGCATCACGTCTTCGCCCAGTTGCACCCAGGCTCCGGTCTCGTCGTTGAACCAGATGCGCAGCCGGGGCGCTGCCTGGCGGGCGAGGGATGCAGTATGCAGAACGCCCTTCTTTCCTGACGGGCCGCCTCCCACCTGTGCTTCGTAGAAACCGTTGCTGGCAGTCAGAGACATCTCCCGCGTGGAGAACAACACCTCGCCCATGTCACCCAGCACGGCGAACCGGAACTGCGCCACGCCGTTGAGCGGCTTGCCGCCCACCCGGACGCGCCCCTGGTAAGTAATGGCCGAGTTGTCGTCCGCCGCCCGGCTTTCCGCGGTGAAAGCCCCCAGCCCCGCCAGCACAGCGGTGGCCGCCGCAATCAACCGTGTGCCTGTCGACCGCCTTCTGATCAATGCCTGGGAATTTGATTGAGTGCCTGGGGGCGCCAAGCGGCACCTAACACGCCACGGCGCGGAGAAAAAGCCATCGAGGCTGGCTGGTCCGTGTGCCCCAAACATGCCCGCAATTCTGCCCTCCCCTCAGCCAAACCGCAAGCCAAGAACAGAGACATAAAGGCATTAGCCACAGGCAGTGACAAAGCCGGCGGCGCGAGGGCGTCCTCGCCCGCTTTGGGTCTGGGAACGTCGAAAAGCTGCCCCTTCGCGTGGGATTTCAAACGGTTTAAGCGGGCGGGGACGCCCGCGCGCCGGTGTTCACGTTGCTGAGGTGATTTCGAGACCGAAGCTCGGCAACCCTTCTGCCAGAGTCGGTTGACCAGGGTTGCTTGACAGCCTGCGCCATCCCTTCCAAGGTTAGCGCCGAAACAGATTTCACGATGCAGAAGCAATCACTTCGTTTAACCCGGGCTCGGGCCGGCCTGGTCGTCGTTGATATCCAGGAGCGGCTGTTGCCGGCCATCTTCGAGCAGGAGCGGGTGAGGGGAAACTCGTTACGCCTGGTCAAGGGCGCCGCAGCGCTTCGGGTGCCGGTCTTTGTAACAGAACAGTATCGGAAAGGGCTGGGGCCGACGGTGCCGGACCTCGCCGCGGCAATCCCAGGGTTTGCGCCGATGGAGAAGCTGGCCTTCAGCGCGTGCGGGGCGGCGGGCTTCGTCGCCACGCTCGAGGGGAAGCAGGTGTCCGATGTCATCCTCTGCGGCATCGAGGCCCACGTGTGCGTCACGCAGACCGGCCTGGACCTGCTGGACCGGGGCTTCAGGGTCTTCGTGGCGGCCGACGCCGTCTCCTCGCGGACGCCGGAGAATTACAGGGCCGGCATAGACCGCATGCGCGCCGCGGGGGCGGTCATTGGGTCCACAGAGATGGTGCTGTTCGAGCTGCTGGAGCAGGCGGGCACCGCCGAGTTCAAGCAGATCCTGTGGCTGGTCAAGTAGGCCGGCTCAGTCGAGCCGCTTGACGCGGATGTTCTTGTAGCGGATGAGGCTATTGGGGTCGTGGCCCTGCAGGGCAAAGGTGCCTTCGGAGAGCTTCTGCTCGAAAGGCTTGTTGGGCTGCGCGCCGGGCGGTTCGTTGTATTGAAACACCTTCTTGCCGTCCACCAGCACCGTGACGCTCCTGCCCTCAACGATGATCTCCTGCGTCCACCACTTGCGGTCCTGCGCGGGCGAGTTGCCGATGTTGACCAGGCCATAAAGGCTGCCGGTCTTGATCCAGTCGCTGTGGGTGTTGTTGACCTGGCTCTCGAAGCCGCCTCGGGGCCAGTCTTCGGCCTGATAGCGGGTGTGGAAGTAGATGCCGCCGTTGGAGTTCGGCTCGGTCATGACCTCCACCTTGAGGTGGAAGTTCTTGAACGGCTTCGGATCGCCCGTGTAGAACAAATGACAACGGTTGCCGTGCGCCACAAAAGCGCCGTCCTGGATGGTCCAGGTGCCCTTGTTTTCCTCCGCCAGTTTCCAGCCCTTGAAGGTCTTGCCGTCGGAAAGCGCCGTGAAACCAGGCTCAAGCTCGCCCGCGGTAAGCGTGGCGATCGCGCTCAGGAGCGTGGCAGACACCAAGGCACAAAGGAGAGTTCGTTTCATGAGGGCAAACACTAAACCGGCCTGCCCGCCGTGCAAGCAGAAAGGAAAGCCGCGGCACGCGGATGCCGGCCGGCTGGCGAACCCCGGCGCCGTGCGTTTCGGCGCGCGCCCCGGAAGAATAGGATTGCCTCCGCCGGGCAAAGGCGATAATTGTCTGGCCGGTCGGCAAATGAATAAACCTGTTTAACTTCTAATAATACTATGGCAGACAATTGTTTCCATCCCAGCATCGAAGGCGCGCAGCACGGCGCCAAGAGTCTATCGCAGTTTCTGGCTTACGCGAAGAAGTCCGGGGCGGCTGGGGCGCAGCCGTCCAACTTCATGCTCAATAGCGACAAGGGCCTCAAGAGCGCCAAAGAGATCAAGGACGCCTTCGCCAAGGCGAAGCTCAGCCTGGACGGCATCTCCGCCCACTGCCCGTTCTGGGTACACACGACGGCCTGGACCGGCAGCCCGACCATTCGGCCGTTTATCCCCGGCGACGTGGCGAAGAAGTCGCCCGAGGAAATCGAGAAGTGGGCGGAAGACTACCTCCTCCGTCTGCTGGATCTCTGCGCGGAGCTGGGGGTGAAGATTGTGCCGATGTTCTGGGGCGTGGCGTTTGGCTGGGAGATGGCCACGGGCTACCCGTGGGGATTCTGGAAGGGCGCTGACTATGACCTGCTCAAGGAAGGCCAGGACCGGTTCGTCAAGAAGACCGCCAAGATCCGCAAGCACGCCAAATCGCTTGGAATGTTCCTTGCGCACGAAATCCATCCCGGCACGGGGGCGATGTGCGCGGACGACTTCAACATGCTGGTCGAGATTTGCGGCGGCGACAAATGCCTGGCGGTCAACGCCGACCCGTCGCACTGCTGGGAAGGTGAGAGCTGGGAGACGCGTTTCCTGAAGGTGGCGCCGCGCATCTACGCCTGCCACGTCAAGAACTTCGTGATCCGGCCGGGTCTGCCGCTGCGGTTCATGGAGGGCGGTTGGCCGAAGCGCGCGATGCAGTTTGTGGACATCCCCACCGGCGACCTGAACATGATGCGCTACGTCGAGCTGCTGATCCACACCGGCTACCTGCTGCGGTATTGCCAGGTGATGGGGACCCGGACGGCGCCGCTGATCGTCGAGGCCGAGAGCGCCTACCGGGCCGTGGACGCCACGAGCACCAACGCCATCCAGTACGTGCGCGACCACCTCTGCTTCCCGCTTGCGGCCGGCTCGTTTGAAGACGGCATGGGGGCGTAACCCGTCCCGCGGGCAAGCCGAACTGCCGATCCACCCCCTCTCTTCGCCAAACGGCGGGGAGAGGGGGTTTGGTAAGTTGGCGGAGAGACTGGGATTCGAACCCAGGGTGGGGTATAAGCCCACTCACGCTCTCCAGGCGTGCGCTTTAAACCACTCAGCCATCTCTCCGGCAAGTTCGAGCATACTGTGCGGCAGCGGTCCGCGGTGCGCAATGTTTTTCATTCGCCCCGAAACGCGTGACACGGCGGCCGCCGGCTGCTACTTTCCGCGATGATCTCTCGGCGATGGTCGCCGAGTATCTCTTAATCCTATGCGCTCTGACATCATTAAGAAAGGCTTTGAACGCGCCCCGCACCGCTCGCTGCTAAGGGCCACCGGCTCCATCGAATCCGAGGCGGATTGGGACAAGCCGTTTATCGCCATCTGCAATTCCTATACCGACTGCATCCCCGGCCATGCCCACCTCAACGAGGTCGGCCTGCTGGTCAAACGCCTGGTCCGCGAGGCGGGCGGGGTGCCGTTCATCTTCAACACCATCGGCGTTGACGACGGCATCGCCATGGGCCACGACGGCATGAAGTACTCGCTGCCCTCCCGGGAGTTGATCGCCGACTGCGTCGAATCCATGGTCCGCGCGCATTGCTTCGACGGCATGGTCTGCATTCCCAACTGCGACAAGATCGTGCCGGGCATGCTCATGGCCTCCATGCGGCTGAATCTGCCGACGATCTTTGTCAGCGGCGGGCCGATGGCGGCGGGTGTCGCGCAACAGGCTCCCGAAGGTGAACTCCCGGCGCACCTGCGGCCCGCCGCGCAGAAGTCCGATCTCATCTCCGTGTTCAAAGGCGTGGGCGAACTGCAGGCGGGCAAGATTACCGGCGAGGCGTTGCAGAAGCTCGAACAGAGCGCCTGCCCGACCTGCGGCTCCTGCTCGGGCATGTTCACCGCCAACTCGATGAACTGCCTTTGCGAGGCGCTCGGCATGGCGCTGCCGGGCAACGGCACCATCCTCGCCGTCTCCAAGGAGCGCGAAGCGCTCTACGAGCGCGCCGCCCGCGCCATCATCAAGCTGGTCGGGGCGGACCTCAAGCCGCGCGACATCGCCACGCTGGAAGCGTTCGACAATGCCATCGCCCTGGACGTCGCGATGGGAGGCTCGACCAACACCATCCTGCACACGCTGGCCATCGCGCGCGAGGCAGGCATCCCGTACGACATCAAGCGCATTGACGACATCTCACGCCGCGTGCCCTGCCTCTGCAAGGTTTCCCCCTCCTCCAACTACCACGTCCAGGACGTGCACCGGGCGGGGGGCATCCACACGATCCTGGGCGAGCTCAAACGCATGGGCGCGCTCACCTTGAGCTGCAAGACCGTGACCGGCAAGTGCATCGGCGAAAACATAGATGAATGGAACGTGCGCTCAGAGCAGTGCGCTCCCTGGGCGAAGACCTCCCGCGTGGCGGGCTGCTCAGCCATTGTGGTGGACCCGGCCGACCAGCTCGGCCATGCGGTGCGCACCGCGAGCGGCAACCTGGCGCCCAAGCCCCTGCTCTTCTTCCCCGGCGACCCGCGCGGCATAACCCTCTGGCGCTTCGCCGCCGGCTTCAACGCGGGCGATGCCGCCGCCGCCGCCGCCTTGTTCGACGCGGAGGGAGAGCTGCAAGTAGACGACACCACCACCTGGAAAGGCCCGGCGGCCATCGAGGCCGGCCTCAAGCAGGCATTCGCCGCGTCCAAAGGACTCCTGCGCGCCGAGCTGGGCCAACTCAAAGGGACTCCGCTGCTGATTATCTGGCAATACGCCCGGGGCGCCGCCAAGCAAGTGCACTGCCTGCTGCGCACCGCCCGCCTGCGCGACTGGCGGATCCACAAGATGCATCATGACTACCGGCCCGAGCAGATCAAGATTGCCCAACCCTCCGGCCTGATGCCCTACGACCCGGCGTTCATGTTCGATGCCCTTGATTGCATCCGAACCCGGGAGACCGCCTACACCGCCGATGGCGGCCTCGCCATCCTCTACGGCAGCCTCGCGCCCGAAGGCAGCGTGGTCAAGACCGCCGGCATCAGCGAGGAGTTCAAGCAGAACTGCGGGCCGGCTTTCGTCTTCGAAGGCCCCTGCGTCATCTTCGAGAGCCAGGAAGACGCCTGCGCCGGCATCCTTGCCGGCAAGGTCAAAGCCGGCGACGTGGTGGTCATCCGCAACGAAGGACCGCGCGGCGGCCCCGGCATGCAGGAGATGCTCTCGCCCACCAGCTACATTGTCGGCATGGGCCTGGGGGACAAAGTCGCCCTGGTTACCGACGGCCGGTTCAGCGGCGGCACCGCGGGCGCCTGCATCGGCCACGTCTCGCCCGAGGCGGCGGAAGGCGGCCCCATCGGCCTGTTGCGCGAGGGCGACCGCCTGCGCATTGATTTCCCCAATCGCCGGCTGGACGTGCTTCTGTCTGAAGCCGAGTTGGCTCAGCGCAAGCAGGCCTGGCAACCCGCCAAGCGTGACCTGACCGGCTGGCTGGCCCGCTACCAGAAGCAGGTCAGCAACGCAAGCCAGGGCGGAATCCTCGCCGGTTGAGCGCTGCGGTTGCCGCCCGGGCGGGTTCCCCGGCCAAGCCGGTGCCGCCCATCGCCACCGCAATGCCGGCCAGGCAGATAGCTGTCCCAGTTCGAGTCGGCTGGCAGGTCACAGTCCGGTAAATGGACAGGGCCAGCGGCCCCGCCAACGCCCCTGCCCCGGTGTTTCCGGGGGCGGACCCGCGCCGGAAGGCCTTCCGGTTTTGCTTTGGCCGGGGCACAGAACCGGCGATAAACCAGGCTGCCGGCTCTCAGGTCTGCCAGCCGTCACAGGCCAGGCGTTCGTCCCGACGCATTCTCATGATCGAGCTTGGCATGTAACCTGCGGTTGCAGGATTTGTAGGTTCCCTGCCTACATCCTCCTGAGTGGGGCGGTGCCGGGACCAACAGGTGCCGCCCTTCTCTTTTCATGGTTGGGTTGGGAACGGCCCGGTGTAACAGCCGGGCCGTTCTTTCTGTACGCCGGACATAATCCCGGGCTTATGGGGCTCGATTCTCTGGCAAACGTCCTGGGCGGGCTTGTAACATGGCGGGACTGGTGGGGTATCAGCCCCGGGCCGCAAGCGCCCCTGCGGGCACGCCAGGCCACCTGCCTGCGCTCCGCACAGCCCAATGTCCCCAGCCACCGGGTAGCTCCCACATGGCTCCCACATGGCTTAATAGATTTTCTATTAAGCCATGTGGTAGCCATGTGGGACGGGGGCAGCCGCGGGGTGGGCCCGGGCGGGCGCGGGGTGCGGGGCGGCGCAAATCAGGCGCTAAGCCGGGAAGAGCTCCTCAATAATGTTTTCGAACTCGGTGACCTTGGCCGGCTCGGGGGCGACGGCCGCCAGCATTGCGGTGACCTGGCGCGAGACGTCCGCCGGAGTCCAGAGTCGCATCTTGTTGAAGTTGGCGCGGTCGTCCACGATCAGAGTGCCCGTAACCTCGAGCACGCCGATGTTGTCCTTGCGTTGGGCCCGGAGTCCCTCCGCCCGGTTAACGAAGTCAGCCGGGGACGGCTTGAAATTGACGCGCTCACGGTCGCGCAGCACGAGGTAGGCGGTGTCGCCGAGGTTGCCGCCCGGCACGTAGAGATTCTGGGTGTGCGCATGCACTTTTTCGGCTTCAGTGGGGATATAACCGTCCTGGAAGGGTTTGTAGGGGACTTTGCGCGAGCCGCCCAGGAGGCGCCAGATCCCGGCCAGGTCGTTGCCGATCAAGCCGGTATTGAGCGCCTCGGCGGCGCGTATCTGGTAAACCGGGGTCGGCCAGCGCAGCCGCCGCACGGTCACATCGTCGCGGTGGATGACTGGCGCGCGGCGGCCCGGGCGTGCTTGTGTCAGGGGGGTGGGGTATTCCGGCTGAAAGAACTGAAAATGTTGGTGGTAGATGGAGTTGCCCGCCCAGCAATTCGAGATGCCGTCTATTTCGGGGTAGTCGTGGATTCCTGCCTCGGTGAAAAAGGTGCGAATGGAGAGGTTGATTTCGCGAGTCAGCTTTACCAGGTCGGAGACGGTCATGGGGACGCGGTTCATGTTCAGCGGTCGGCGCGCGCGGTCCCACGCCAGGAAGTGGATGACGGCGAGGGGGTTGCCGAAGGGGGCAAAGGTGAATCCGAAGCTGTAGTGGCGGGATAACCCGTGCCGGGGACCGTCCAGGTCCACGACGACCTCGGCGGGGTTGATCTCCGGGCAGGAACAATAGAAGCAGGGATAGAGGTCGCGCTCGTGTGTAACGATCCGGTCTGGGTCCCAGAGTGCGCTGGGTTTGGCGATGTTGTGCCGGGCCAGGCGGCGGAAGTCCGACCGGAACTTCCGGATTGGAATAGACAGCACGTGTTCGCCCTGCGCGCCGCGGAGACGCTGGGTGGGGCGGGCAAGATTCTGGCTGCGGCCGCCGACAGTGATCCGGGTGGGGATGTGACGGCATTGGAGTTGTTGGAGGTGGAGCACCAGCATTCCGATGCCGATGCCATAGCGTTCGATGATCAACTGAAGGTCGGCCGCGATTTGGTTGCGGCGATCCCCGACGATTAACCAGTCGCCGGCGGCTTTGCTGATGTAATCGAACGAGGGCTTGCGGATGACGCTCCCGAACCTCGCATACAGGCAGCGCTGATAATGCCGCAAGCCTCGCGGGGGTGAGAGGTTGCGCCGGGGCGCGCCGCGGCCTCCCGGGCGGTCCCGAAGGATCGCTCTGATAATTGCTCCCGCATGTGGCCGGTGTTTCTGGATTTTGGATTTCATCTTCGGATTCCCGCTGCCCGTTGATCACGCAGCTTCGCTTTCCGGTCTTTGCTCCCACAGAATAGGCTGGAGGGGCCTTGGACCGGTCATGGTTGCGCCGGCGCGCGCTCCTGGTCGGCGGGCGGCAAATTGGGGCCGGTCTTGCAGGGCTGGGCCAGGGGCATGGTCGGCCGCATGAGACCGTCGGCGATATCGAAGGCGAGTTCGCCGTAGTGGAGTCCGCCGCAGAGATAGAGCCAAAGGGTGTTGAGGATGTTGCTGGCGACGGCGAGATTGGTGAAGAGGATTTGCGGGACTGAGGTGATGAGATCGGTGCAGTGCTGGTCCGTGGGCAGGCGGTCGGCGGGCGTCAGGATTTCGGGATGGTGTCGGGTCAGGGGAGGCGTAACGTCCTGGCCGTGGCTTCGGAGGTAAACCTGGACGTTTCCGTAAGTGCCCCGGCGCTCTGCGCTGCCGGCATCCTTCCCCGCGGCGTCATTACCGCCGGAGATGAGGCAGACGTCGCGCAGGTGGGCGCAATGGTCATTCACCAGCTTGCGGGTGGCGTGATTGTCCACCGTGAGGAGCACGAGGTCGCCTTCCAGGATAAGCCGGCTGATGTTATCCGGGGTGAGGTAGTCCTCGATGGCGATGAGTGAAAGGCCGGACTCCGAGAATCGCGGGAGCAGTTCGTCGCGCGTGACGGCTGCCTTGTTGCCGCAGGCGCTGAAGAGCATGCGAGTGACGTTGGACGGCTCGAAGCTATCGCCGTCCAGGAGCACGAGCCGGACTTCGACGCCCAGGGAGGCCAGGAACAGCGCAACGTAGCGGGCCACAATCTGCCCCACGCCACCCAGCCCGATGAGTTTCACGGTGGAATTATCCGGCAAGCGGGGCTGGAGGACCCGGTTGCGCGGCAGGGCGGGTGCGTTCATTGGGCGGGCGATGGGTCGGAAGCGCCGGAGCCGGGGGCAATGTGGGAACTGCTGCCCCCCGCGGGCGGCGGGTTTGAGGCGGGCGCCAGGAAGGAAGGCGAGCGAGGCGGCTCCTGGGGCGTGTTCAGGGGGTTGAGGGCGGTGGCTTCCGGATCGTGGGACGGGGCCGGCAGCAGGCAACCGCCCGTTCCCTTCGATGAACCGGCGCCTGTGCCGCCTGAGGAACCGGCGTTGAGGTTAGTCTCGCAGGGCCGGTAGCCGGTCCAGGGGTTGACGGTGACTTTGCTGAGCCAATCCGCCGGGACCTCGTTCGTGCGGCGCCGATGGTAGCCCTCCAGGACGAGGCTGAGGTCGCGCACCTTGAACCGGAAACCGTCGGCGGTCGCCTCGCAATGGAACTGCGGGGGTTCGTCCAGGATGCGGCCCACGACGAGATGAAGGCCGGGTTGGTGCATTTCGTCAGCTTTGTCCACGAAGGAGGCGTAGGCCGAACCGTCCACGTGGCTGTGGATGTCGCCGAGGAGCAGCAGGTGCGGCGGCAGCGGCGGAACCTCGTATTCGAGTTCCAGCGGGTAGGGATTGCCGGACCAGGACATGCCGACCAGGCCGGTTTGCGGGGGCACGATGGCCTCGACGGTTTCCGTGGTGCGGTTCCAGGCAAGAAGCACAGCCGCCTCGGAGCCAAAGCGATCGCCGATGAGGTCAAAGAAACCCACGACCTGCTCCAGCAGCGGGCGCGGGATGCGGGGATAGGCAAGTTGAAGGAAGGGTCTTTGTTCCGCCAGTTCGCCCGGGAACTCCCGTGCCGGGACGCAACTGCGGAAGAAGGGGGTGTTGCGGCAAAGGAAGAGCCCTTCGCTGCTCAACAGGTAGAACGCTTTTTCCTGTTCAGGCCAGGGCATAGCGTCGTTCAATTTGAGATAGAGAGGCGTGAATAGTTGTGGGCCGGAGCATTTCATAGGCGCGGGGCGGATTACTTGTGGTTGAAGACGATGCGGGCCAGCGCCGCGGCGGTGCGGGGGGCCCGGGTGCGCAGCCCTTGCTGCCGGAAGATGCGCGCGGCAACCTGGCGGACGGAATGATGCGTCGGGAGCCAGGGCACTTCGAGCACGAACAGGGAGTCTTGCGCGGAGGCGGCTTCCCAGGCTTCTACGGTGCGAATCCGGGGATCAACCTGGCTGGAGGCGGTGAACCAACTGGAAGACTCGTGATGCTCCGAGCTCAGGTTGAAGCCCGTTTCGAGCAGGCAGCGCCGGAGAGCCTCGAAGCTGGCCGTGAGGCGCTGGTTGAGATCGGGAACGCGCATGGCGGGCGAAGGCTTGAGATGCTGCGTGCAGATCCAGGACAGGGGCCGGCCTTCCTGGGGCTGGAAGCGCGAGCAGTTAAGCAGCGCCGGATAGAGCAATGGGTCCTCGAGGCTTTTGAGCGGCTCGGCCCGGAAGAAGCACTCGTTGACGTTGGTCAACTGCAACTGGCCGCCGCTGTCCGCGGCGAAGACGACCAGCAGAATCAGGTACGGCAGCGCGAGCCGGACCGGGCGGTACTTGGTGCCGGGGCCGAACGGAACGGGTGAATCAGGCGCAATCCACAAGAACCGTTGCACGCGGGGGGTGCATTCATAGACCCAAATGGTAACGGCACCCTCGGTTATCGAGGCTTTAATTCCGTCAGGCAAGACGATGCCGCCGGTGTCTATGCGGTGCCCGGCCAGCTTCGCAAGGAACGCGTCGAGGGGCATGGAAGCGGTCTTGCCTTCCGGGGAATTGGCGATGACTTCTGCGCCCCGGAGGGTGACAGTGGTTTCACCCGCAGCGCGCTTTTGGTCGGCCAGGGCGGCCAACAGGTCGGGCAAGAGAGCTTGGGTCCCCATGGGATTTAGCCTTTCTCGCCGGCGCGGCGGGTGAACATCAAGGCCTGGCCGGGGCGGACGACGACCTCATCCCCGACGTCATGGCCGTCGAGCACCGCCTGGCTGGCGGGATCGAGGTCGAATCGGTCGCGGAAGCGCCGGCGGATCTCGCCCACAGCCATGTTGCCCACCGGCAGTTGCTCGGCATAGGGTCCGCTGGAGACGGTCACGGGCAGTTGGCAGTCTGGCGCGTTGTCAAAGAAACCAGTGATGGCGCCGGGGGCGCCGCAGCGTTCGGAAGGAGGTCTGATTTGTTCGTTCATAGGTCAGGTGGTTTGTTTGTTAGTTGCGGCGGAACTCGATAGAAAGGTGGGCGGGCTGCGGCAAACGGCGGAGCGCGGCCACGCGCACGCCGTCGGGCAGATCGGTGTAGCTGCCGACATTCTGTTCCCGCAATTGGTTCACGACGCCGCGCAGTTGCGCGTCGAAGGCCCGCGTGAGTTGTTCGAGCGTGATGCCCGGCTTGCCGCAGAACTCCAGTTCCGCCTGCGAGGCCTCCGCGGCGGCTTGCTGCACTGCCCGATCCACCAGCGCGCCGGTGAGGAAGTCGCGGCGGTACTTGATCACCGGCGTGGTGGAACCCGCATAGGTCAGCTCGACCATGCCGGCGTCCGAGCCGTTGGGGCTGTAGAACCAGGCCGCGAGGTCCTGAATGTGCCCATCCCAGATTTCCCGCTGGGTGCAGCCGTTGTTCGCGGCGGCGGGCAAGCTCCGGGTCAATTTTTCCAGCACCGCGGTGAACGCGCGGCGGGTAAGTCTGCCAAAGTACTCGATGGACCCGCCCACTCGCCGGAGCAGAGCAGGGTCCACGAGATGCGGCTCGTTGGTGGTGGCCAGCACGATGATGAGCCGCTCGCTCAAGCCGAGGGCGGCCGGATCCAGGCGCTGGAGCAGCGTTGTCAGAATTCGATCGCCGATGGCCTCCTGGCCCCTGGCGCGGCCTTGACCATCAATTTCCTCGAGGATGACCACAACGGGCAGCTTCATCTGGCGGCCGTCGGGCGTGGTGTAGTTTTCGTCGGCCAACTGCTCGACCTCGTCCATGGCCCGGTCCCAGTTCCTCTCACTCTCGCTGAACCAGACACTGAGAACCTGGCTCGGGCGGATGCGGAACACGCGGGGCGGCAACTGCGCGAGCGGCACGCCCGTGGCCTCGCTCATGACTTCGTAGATGCGCCGCTGAATAGCCGCCAGGGTCAGGCTCTTGCCGGTGCCGCTGGGGCCGCACAGCAGCTTGGTCAGGCAGCGGCGGAGACCATAACGGCGGCGCAGCGCCGGCCGCGTGAGTTCCAGGCGAACGTGGTTACTGATTTCCTCGATGCAGCGCGGCGGCTGGCCGATGTCGGTTTCGGCCCGCACGCTGGGCACCGGGCCGCGGTAAAGGAAGCGGTAGTGCGACAGGCCCTCTTCGGGCGGGATCGCCGCCAGAGCCAGCGCGCGGCGCGTGCTCACAATGAGCGCGGCGCCCGGGCGGACCAGGCCGGACTTGATCTGGTCCATGAGCTCCTGCGAGGCGAGGTAGACCGCGCGCTCGGACGCGCCGCGCAGGGCGACCTCGACGTGCAGATCGTCAATGCGCCGCTCCAGGGTGGCAACCTCCCCAAGTTTGAGGGAGGTGGCCAGGCGGCGCAGCAGGACGCGCCCCTTGCCGTCCAGCAGCACACGGCTCCCGCGGCAGAGTGCGGCCGCGTCTTCCTGATTGGGCACCACGGTGTACACCTCGGTGCCGTCGTCCAGCAGGACGAGCGCGACCGGCACAAGACTGCCGTTCTGCGGCACCATCTCCACAAAGGTGCCGCCGCGCATCGGGCCTTCCTGCACCTCTTTGAGCATGGCGGCGAGCTTCTTGGACTTCTCTTCGTACATCGCCTGGCCGGATTGTTTGCCCAGGCTTTCCAGGATGTACTTCACAATGGCCTCGGTCTGCGGGTTTACGTTGTTGACCAGGTCCCGCAACAAGGCGTAGCGGTGCTCCCACGGGAGGTCGGAGTCGGCAAGCATCAGGCGGATCGGATTGAGTTCGCTCATAACATGGGGGGGTTTTTTCATAGGGACTTTCGTGTATTGGTTGTTACCGGTGGCAGGCATTATTCGCAGATGAAATCGGGCAGGAGGTAGAAGCCGCGGGACTTCAAGCCGCCGTCCTTCAGCCCGAAAAGCTGGTTGACTGGTTCCCCGCGGGGGGTCAGCCCGAAGACATGGCATAGGGCCCACGGCTGGCGCGCAAACACTGCCCGGTGCCAATTTTGATCGTCCTGCGAAACCCAGGCGCTGGAAAGCGTGCACGTATCCAGCTTCTCACATTCGGAGCACAGCTTGCCGTCATTGGGGCGGAACGGATGGCCGTGTGCCTGGCCCAGGAGCCGGTCGGCGTGCTGCGGAAAGGCCGCCTGGCGCGCCTGCTGGATTTGCTGGAGGCGGTGCCAACTGCGGCCCGAGTATGCCAAGCTGAACTTCGCCTGATCGGCGTCCTCGATCTCGATGACATCCCGGATGATGGCGCAGAACTCGCCGCTCTCCGGGCACGATGCCAACGAGCCGAAAAGCGCGCCGCCCGATTCCACGCCGGCCTTCTCGCCGCGCCGGGCGCAGGCCTCGCACTGGGCAAAGGCCTCCTGGGTGTAGAAAACCGGAAAGACCTCGTCGTCCAGCAAAGCCACGGGAGTGGCGCGCGCCAGCAGCTTCCTAAGCGAGACCGTCAGGTAAGTCAGCGGCGGGGTGCGCAGCGAGACGCTGGCCACCGCGGGGCCCCCGGCCGGCTGGCGGGTCGGCGCCTGCTGCGGGTCCACGATGACCTCGAAGAGGCAGGTCTCGCCTTGCTTGAGCACGCATGCCTCGACCAACTGGGCTATCGCGCGCTCCGCCACATGCCGCAAACAATGAATTGTGAAAGCGACCGAGCCGGCGTGACCGCCGGGCAAAGCCAACTGGAGACTGAAACCTGCGCAGCGGACCTCGGAGCCGTTGGCCAGGATCGGCGCCAGCAGCATGGGCGCGCCGGCGAGCGGCACCTGGGGATGACCCGCACGCAGGCAAACGTCGCGCCAGGCCTCACCGGCCACTTCGCTGAAGTCCGGCGCCGACACGGGCGCGCAGGCCAGGGGCGGCGCGTCTGCCGCCCTGCGCAGGCGCACGGCCAGCGGCCGGGCCAACTCCAGGCGGGTAAAGCAGCTAGCGGCGGGGTTTGCGGTCATGGAATTCATTGGTGATGTGGGACCAGAACCATCGGAACTTGCGGGGGCGCAGCACCAGGCCGCACAGGTTCAACAACACACGGAACCATTTGTGGCGCAGGGTCAGGTTTGCCTTCCACACTTCGAGCTGGCTGCGGCAGGCGCACAACCGGCGCCGGAACCGCATGGGCCAGACCATTGCGCCGGAGTTGCAGCGGACCGTCGGGGCCGCGAGGGCGAAGGGATGCGTGCGCATGACGTTGGGAGCGTCTTTGGCGGGGAAGGCGGGGGCAGCCCAGCGGCCGCCCCCGCCCGACCTCCCCACCCTCACCCGAGGTGCGACTTTGGAGTCAGGGTTACCCTGGCGTCGGCGGCGACCTGCTCGCCGATCTGCCTCTCGTCGTCCAGGAAGGTCCCGCGGTCATCCCGCAAGCCCCAAGGAACGTCTGAGGGCAACTCCACCTGCCTCGCGAGTGCTTGGGCGACACTGCCCGCACGAGCGGTCGGATCCAACTCGGCCTCGAAGTCCGTCGTGTTGGTCACGTCGCCGACGCGGAGTCGGTAGGTTGAGGTACGCGGCGGTGAGCCGCACGGCACTGTTTCTGATGTGCGCAAGGAATGCTCCTTTCTTGTTAGTCTTTTGGTTTGGGGTCGCCACCAGCGGCCAGACTTGCGATCTCGATTGAGGGATCGCTAAGCACACTGGCGGTTTCGGCTGCCCAGGCAACGACATGCCTGAGAACTTCTAGACCAGCCGTAAAAAGCAGTTCGCAATGCGGCGCCCCGGTGAAATCCACCTCGGCGAGCAATGCGGCGGGATTGGTGGCGTCGCACACCCCTACCCGAACCATTGCCCATTGCTGCTGCGCTTCGGCAGCCAGGTTGGCCAGAGCGCGGCGGCGCGGCTCGGGCAGGGCGTCGGATAGCTGGCGGACGATCGGGGCGCGCAGTGCCCAGCGGTCCGCGCCCAGCAGCGACTCGAGCTGGCAGAGGTGGCCGCGGGTCAGGACCGTCAGCCCCCCGGGCGGGGTCCACGCACGCACCAGCTCGGCTGACGGCGGCTGCCAGTCCGGCGGCCGCTGGCCCAGGCGGGTTCCCAGCGCCCAGTCCAACAGCGACGGGAACGATGCTGGGCCGGACGGAACATCCATGCCGTTCTCCTCGGCGGGGCCGGCGACTGCCCAGCCGGGGAGCTCGAACACGCGGCGGGGAGGCGTGCCGCCCCAAGTCGTCTTCCACAAGCCGGGTTGGCCCAGGTCTCCGCTGCGTTTCGGCCGCCCTGGCGCGGCGACTTCCTCGCTGAAGAGCAGCCACTGACCGTCTGCGGCAAATGCGAGGGTGTCCTTGCGAAAGTCATGACCCTGACGCACGAAACCGCACTCGAGCAGCGCGCCGTGCAGGCGAGCGGGCACCGCTTGCAGGATCGGGTGATTTGCTTCAGGGGACATGGTTCACCTCGTTTCGCAGGAATGGGTCGCGTGACAGTGGAATCCGGGAGGCGTTCGCCGGACACTGCCACCAGACGGCTGCCGCTGCGTTGGCCACACCCGCGGGATCGCCGACGTCGAGCAGCGTGGACTGCATGCTCAAAGCGCCGTAGGTCATAAGGATGATGTCCGTGACTTTGGTGCCGGCGGGCAGCCAAGTGCCCAGGCACAGGATTTGATTCGCATCAGCGCTGACGCAGCCAAGCCAGACGGGCCGCGGCGCCAGTATCCGCACAAACGCATAGCCGGGCATCGGCGTGACGATGGCCTCCGCGGGGTATAGCAGCCCCAGCAGGGCGCACTGCGCGACCTGCAGCGGCCCGGCCGGATCCGGCCTGCAAGGAACGGGCGCCTCGAGGCTCAGCTTCGCTCTGAGCCCGACGGAAAGATCCAGCCAGAGCACCTGCAGGCGGCCGGCCAACTGGCACAGCGCTAACATTTCGCGAACTTCGGTCAGCAGGCGCTGGCGATAGACCCTGGGGGCGCCACAGGTTCTTTCCGCCGCCTCGAAGATGGCCTGGTTGCGGCTGTCCAATGCAACCTCCGGGAGGCTGGAGAGGCCGGGGGACACAGAATGGGCTGGCGTGGAAGCAATCATAGCATGGCTTGGGGTGTGGTTGTTTGACTGATGAGCACGCCGGCGTCTCCGTTGCGCTGCAGCAGGCTGGCAAGACCGCGCGCGCCGAGCTCGCGCAACGGCCGTTCCACCGCGGTACCGAGCACCGACGCGCTGACTTGCGGGTAGGTGTAGAAACTCAGCGGCACGAGCGGCGCGGCACACCTCCGGCAACAATGGAGCCGCTTGCGACCGCGCGCGACGAACCGGCGCACCGGCCGCGGCTCGGGACAGCCGCAGGACGCCAGCTCGACCCACTGCAAGCCTTCCAGCTCGAAGCGCGCGCCAGCCGAGGGTGGGGCGCCTGTGGCCTGTTGCGCCAACTGACTCAGTGACGAGTCTCCCAGCGGCGGATCGAGGGCCACCAGCGTGAGGGGGCTGTGGTCCAACATACAGTTGGGGTTGCGGACGAGGGGTGAGACCACGGTGCGGTGCGTATACCCGCAGTATTCCAGCATGGTGTCCGCCACCGGCTGGCCCACCGGCACGAGGAACCTGGTTACCTGCATGACGGCCAGGGCAGCCGCTTGCTCGCACAGCGGGCTTATGCTGTTCGTGGCGAGCACGGCGTCCGGCGACGGGACAAGGCCGCCCCCTGCGCCCTCGCAACTGAACCGCACCTGGCGCGTCATGAGGTCTTGTTCGGCCTTCCCGTAGGCGCAGGCTGGACATGCCCCACTACCGTCCTTGGCATTGGAGAAGAAGCGTACTTGGGCCGTAAGCGTTGGCCCGTGCACCGAAGCGTGCACTAGTGGTTTGCCGAGCCAGATGCAGCGCTGGCCGACCTCGACTTCCGCGGCCAGGAGATCGGGCGCCATAACTACCAGATCCACGCCTGCCAGAGCTGCCAGCTCGAGAGCCTCCACGGCCTGGGCGAATGCAAGCACCTCCGCCGCCGGATTGATGCGCCTGCAGCGACGCGCGGTTACCAGAGCCTTGAACTTCCCGATGTCTTCTGGGCCCATGTCGTGGGTGGCCAAGCCCGCGGCCTTGAACCTCTTCGGATCTACCAGCAGCAGGCCGCCGACGCCCATCCTGGATAGCAAGAGGGCTATGCGGCCGCCGACGCTTCCGGCGGTGATCACCGCCACACGCCGCTTGGCCAGGGAGCCCAGGGCGCCAGGCGGGCACCCGACCAACGGCATCCCCAGTGGGAAGGGTGCCGGGACCACCGGCAGCGACGCGCGCCCGCGGCGGGCCGAAGGACGGGGAGCCCGGCTACTCATCGCTGCCTCCGGGGCTGACATAGGCGGCCTCCTGCGCGAGGTCGCGACCGCACCTTGGGCATGTGCGCCGCAACTGGGCGCACTGGAGGCCTTTCTCAGCGTCGCGCTCGCAGTGCAGCACGACGCCGCAAGGGCACGCGAGGCAGGTCGCGGCGGGGGTGAAGGGCACCGAGCAGACCGGGCAGGGCTTGCCCAACACGGCGGCTGGCGGAGGCCCGATTTGCGGCCGATAGAAGAGGGCCACCCTGACGACGGGGCCGGCGTCGCAGCGGAACCAGTCGCCCGGCGCGAGCACGACCGTGCTCGGGGCGGACGCGCCGTTGACCTGCGCCGCGCCGGCCTGCGCGAACCGCGCCAGCAGCCGCAACTGGCCCTGCTGCTGGCGGACGGGCTCGAGGACGACGGGCGCGGAGAGCGCCGGCACGCGCCCGGCGAGACGGGAGACGCCGGCGGGGACCGGGTACGGCGGAGGCGCCGCGCCGGCGAGCGGCACGGCGATCAGGTGGAGCTCCAGCGCGGGGGCGGGCGGCACCGGGGCGCCGGCGGGCAGCGCGGCGCGCGCAGCGAGGCCGGGCGGCGGCGAGCAAACTTGCGGTGGCGACGGTTTCATGCGCCGCCATGGGACCATGAGCCGAGCGGGATTTAAAGAGTGCGCAAGGGTGAGGAATTCTTTTCCTGAAATAAATTGGATACCCCAACGCCCCCCGGGCGCTGGCGAACGACGTTGAGCGAACTTGCCTGAGCGCGCAAGGGAAATTCAAGTCTTGCCCGCATGAAAATTATTTCCTGCGGCGCTTGCGAAAAACTCTTGCACGGTTGCCCGCAATAGAACTCCATTGGGCATGCTTACGCCGCTTGAACACCTCGCGCGGAATCCTGCGCTCCGCTACCTCGTCGTTGCTGCCGCGAGCTTGCTCTCCAGTGGCCGGTCGCGGCAGGAGATTGGCGACCGATTGAAGCGCAGCCAACCGGAGGTGTCGAAGCTGCTCAAGCTCGCGGCGGCGGCCGGGTATCTGAGCCCCGCGCCGACCTTCTTGCGGCACAAGGTGAACGACGCGGATTACGCCGCGGTGCAGCGGCTCTACTTCGGGGAGGCCGATTTCACTGCGGCGCTCGCGGTGCTGGTGCCGCCGGGCGTGCAGTTCGCGGCGACGGTGGTGATGGGGAACTACCCGGAGTTCATTCACGGCGCGGCGGTCCATGTTTGCCACCTGCTGCGGCGCGCGCGGCGGCTGGGATTGATGTGGGGGCGCACGGTTCACTTGCTGGTGGAAAACATCAAGGCTTGCGGCGAGCACCTTGACCGCGACGCGCTGGGCGGCATCGAGTGCGTGCCGCTGTGTGGCGACCCGATCCATCTGTTGAACCAGCGGAAGCTTGAGTTCTCTGCCTCGTGGCTGGCGGTGGAGTTGGAGCGGGCTCTGCGCCGCCCCAGTGCCCACCGCACGGCGAACCCGTGCTTGATCGGCGTGCCGGCGTACTTGTCCCGTGCCGTCCGCGCGGGGGCCCGGCTGGACGGCGGCGGCTTGGTGGGGTTCCTCCACCAGATCCCGGGGTACGAGGCCATCTTTGGGGCGCACCCCGCCCAGCCCCGGCGCGTGGCGGATGAGGTTGACTCGGTGATCATGGGGGCGGGGATCATCGGACCGGAGTTCGCGCAGTGGAGCCCGGAGCGGCCCGACTTCCCGGCTTCCGGCGATTTTATTGCGGAGCGGCTGGTCCAGGAGGAGGATGTTCGCAAGGAGGATCTGGCGCGGCTTATTTTCGGCGATGTCGGCGGCGTCTTGCTTGAGCGGCCGGATTTGAGCAGGGCTGACCGCCAAACTGTGGAGAGCCTGAACGCCGGCTGGACCGGGATGCGGGAGCAAGACTTGCAGCGTATCGCGGCGGCGGCGGGCAAGACTGGCCGGGCCGGGCTCATTCTCGTGGCGTCCAGCGCGGCGAAGGCCGAGGTGCTGCTCGCCGCGGTCCGACGTGGCCTGGTCAATCAGGTGGTTGTGGACGAGTCGCTGAAAGTGCGTTTGGTGGAGTTGGCGCGGGCTGCGGCGAGCGAGGCCGCGGCGAAGCCTGCCGACGGCGCACCGGCCCCGCGTCGGAAGCCGCGCAGGCGGCCCCGGGCGCCGCTGGAATGATTTGAACTATGCGCTGCTACGAATCCTGTTGATATGCGCCCTTTCCAAATCATCTTCAACCCCACCAGCGCCGCTGAACTGGCCCGGATGCCTAACGATCTGCAGCTCAGGATCCTGGGCGAATTCCGCGGGTTGCCCCAGCAGGTGCTGGGGACCGAGTTGGGCCAGTTCGGCAAGCTCGAACGCGCGGGGCGGACACTGCACCGGTTCCGCGTGGGCGACTACCGGGTCTATTTCGAGCGGCATGAACTGGGCCTGGTCGTCCATCGCATTCTGAACCGGCACACCCTCAAGGACTTCCTCTTCCGGTCGGGCCTGAAGTTGCCGGAGGATGAGGCGCTGCAGCAGAATCCGAAGTTCTGGGAATTGATCGAGGCCGCCAAGAGCGCCCGCGCGTGAGCGCCGGGGGGGGCCGAGCGGGGGCGCGGCGGCTACCGCACGTCCTCGCCCAACTCGACGTGCCAGTAGGCCAGGTCGATGAAGTGCTTCCAACTGTCGTGCGGGTGGAGGGTGAAACTGACCTGCACGAAGGGGCGCCACTTGGGCCGCTTGGGCTTGCGGATGAGGCGCATGCCGGCCGCGTGCGGCGCCCGGTTGGCCTTGCGGGTGTTGCACTCGACGCACGAGCACACGATGTTCTCCCATGTCGTCGGCCCGCCGCGGTCCCGCGGCATGACGTGGTCCAGGTTCAGGTCTTTGCGGTCGCACACCTCGCCGCAGTACTGGCAGGTATTCTGGTCGCGCTCGAAGATGTTGTGCCGCGTGAACTTCACTTCCTTCTTCGGCTGGTGGTCATAGATCAGCAGCAAAATCACGCGCGGCACCCGGATGCGAAACGAGACCGTGCCGACGGACTCGGCGCCGGGCTCCTGCTGGGAAAAGTCGTGCCACTGGCTGAAGTTTAAGGTCTGGAAGGAACCGTCGTTGCGGCTGAGCACAGCCTGGGCGTGGCCCTGAAACAGAAGTGACAGCGCCCGGCGCGCGGTGCAAACATTAACCGCCTGCCAGAGGCGGTTAAGCACCAACACATGTTGGTTGAGCACAGAACTCATAACCGGACCAACTGGCGCCAAGCTAAGCAGAGCGCCCCCGCTTGTCAACCCCGGGCGACGCCCGCGCGGGGGGATGCCTGTGCGACGGGCTAGCCCAGGAACGCGGCGTGCAAGGCGCGCATTGCCTGCTCGGCTTTGGCCAGGTCCACCACCACTGATATCTTGATCTCGCTGGTGGAGATCATGCTGATGTTGACCCCCGCGCGGGCGAGCGTGTCGAACATCTTGCCAGCGACCCCGGTATGGCTCCTCATGCCCACGCCGACAATGGACAACTTGCCAATGTTCTCGGTGGCCAGGACCCGGCCAAAACCGATGTCCTGCTTGAGTGTGGCGATGACCTTCTGCGCCTTGGGCAAGTCGGGCTTGTCCACCGTGAACGAGAGGTCGGTGGCGGGCACGCCGCTACCGTGGCTGATGTTCTGCACGATCATGTCCACGTTCACCCCCGCATCGCCGATCGCTTTGAAGATGCGCGCCGCCACGCCGGGCTTGTCCGGCACGGCTACCAGCGTGACTTTGGCCTGGTTCTTGTCGAGCGAGACGCCGCGCACAACGACGTCTTCCATGTTCTTGGTTTCCTCTTTCACAATCGTACCTGGGTTTTCGTTAACGCTGGAGCGGACTTCAAAGATAACGCCAAACTTCTTGGCGAATTCGACCGAGCGCGACTGCATGACCTTCGCGCCGAGGCTGGCCAGTTCGAGCATCTCATCATAAGAAATCTCCTCGAGCTTCTTCGCGCCCGGCACGATGCGCGGATCGGCGGTATAGACCCCGTCCACGTCGGTGCAGATCTGGCACAAATCAGCCTTGAGCGCCGCCGCCAGGGCAATGGCCGTCAGGTCCGAGCCGCCGCGGCCCAGCGTCGTAACCTGGCCTTCGCTGGTCTGGCCTTGAAAGCCGGCTACGATGACGACATTGCCCTGGTTGAGCAGGTCGTGAATTTTCCGCGGAGTGATGTTCTGGATGCGGGCCTTGGTGTGCACGCCATCGGTGACGATGCCGGCCTGCGCGCCGGTGAGCGACACGGCCGGAAGGTCCAGGGAGTGCAACGCGATGGCCATCAAGGCGATGGTGGTTTGCTCGCCGGTGGCCAGCAGCACGTCCACCTCGCGCTCATTGGGCAAGGGCATGATTTCCCTGGCCAGCTTGATGAGATTGTCGGTCACCCCGCTCATAGCGGAAACGACGACCACAACCTGGTCGCCCCTGGTCCGGTATTTGGCTACGCGGGTTGCGACGTTCTTGATCCGGGCGGTATCGCCAACCGAGGTGCCGCCATACTTTTGAACAATCAGCATAAGTCTTCGACCCGGATCATGACCGGTGCGTTCTTAACCGCCGCCAGCCGGCCGATCTTCTTCAAGGCGCGCGTCACAGCGCCACTCGGCGCGTCGTGCAGCATAAGGATCAGAGTCACAGTTGCGCCCTCTCGGCTCTCGGGCTGGATCACGGAGGAGATTCCAATCCGGGATGCCCCGAAGAGCGCGGAGATTTGGGCCAACACGCCCGGCCGGTCCACCACATTCAGCCGGATGAAGTAGCGCGACACAACCTCGTCAATCGGCGCCACCGCGCCACTGCGCTCATGCGGCACAAACGGCGGCACGCGATGCTTGGTGCCGAATTTCAGATCCAGCGCCGCGTCCGCCAGATCGCTCAGCACCGCGCTGGCTGTGGCGTCTTTGCCCGCGCCGCGGCCGTAGAACAAGGTGTCGCCGACGATGTCACCGCGGACAAATGCGGCGTTGAAGACGTGGTTCACACTTGCCAAAACGTGCGCGTTCGGCACCAGCGTTGGATAGACCGACACCTGGATGCGTGCGGCAGACGGGCGCCGCCCCTCGACTCGCTTGATGATCCCAAGCAGCTTGATGGTGTAGCCGAGCTGGCCGGCGAATTGGATGTCCGCGCGCGTGATCGCGCGGATACCCTCGACGTAGATGTCCTTGGGGTTCACCCAGAAACCGTGCGCCAGCGAGGCCAGGATGCCGATCTTGTGCTGGGCGTCGTAGCCGTCAACGTCGAGGGAGGGCTCGGCTTCGGCATAGCCCTGCGCTTGCGCGTCCTTGAGTACCGCGGCAAACTCCGCGCCTTCGAGCTTCATGCGCGTAAGGATGTAATTGCAGGTGCCGTTGACAATGCCGTAGAGGTGGGTGATCCGATTGCCGACAAACCCCTCGCGCAGCGCCTTGATGATGGGAACGCCACCGCAGACGCTCGCTTCGTAGTAAAGGTTCGTGCCATATTGGCGCGCGGCCGCAAACAACTCCTCGCCATGTGCCGACAACAGGGCCTTGTTGGCGGTAACCACCGGCTTCCCGAGCTTCAGGGCCGCCAGGATCATCGTGCGGGCAATCGTAGTGCCTCCGGCCAGCTCCGCCACCATGTCCACCTGCGGGTCATTAACGACGCTCTGCCAGTCCGTGCTCACGACGGACTTCGGGATCCGGTAAGGGCGCGGCTCGTCGAGGGCTTTGACGGCGATCTTGCGGACGCTGACTCTCACGCCGATGCGCGCCGCCAGGAGGCCGCCATTCCGCTGGAGCGCGCGGAACACGCCGCTGCCCACGGTGCCGCCGCCGATCATTCCCAGGTTGACCTGTTGCATAGGATTATTGACTGTGAAGCCTGCCGCAAGCAGGAGGCGTGGACAATCAATTTCTGAATGCCGCGGGGGCTTAAGGTGACAGCGCGGGCCTCGGGAAAGCCCGAGCCCGCACGCCTTCGTCCTCGCGCCGGACGGGCTACTCCTGCGGATAGACGATGACGCGGTCGTGGACGATAATGATCAGGTCGTTCCTGGCGTCCCCGGTCACATCGGCGACGACGGCCTCGCGCGGCTCGCGGAAATCACTGCGGCGCCCGCGGAAGGTGCGTTCCTCGAAGACCTGCCAGCGGTTGGCGGGGACCAACTTGTGATCGGCGTCGAACAAGACGAGGTCGAGGTAGTTCCGGGCGGTTTCAAGGAAGACCAGGTCCTTGCGGCCATCGCTGTCCAAGTCGCCGCTGACAACGTCAGTGAGATAGCCATTCTTGATTGGGGTTTCGTAGCTGTCGAGTTCGGTCAACTCCCAGACCTGACCGTCCAGGGGCAGACAGGCAACAGCATTCAAGCCGAGGAGGGCGACCGCGTTGGTTTTGCCGGCGCCTACGGCAAGGGGTTGCAGGCGCGTGAACTCGGAGACGGGCAGCGGCACGTTGCGCACTACCTGCCAAACCCCGGCGCGGTCGCGCTCGCACAACGTGAGCGCCTTGCGTTCCGCGTCCAGCAGGAACAGGGATGAGACGGCATTGGTGCCATTGGGAACGGCGGCAGCGCCGGCAAGCCGGGAATTGCTCCCCGCTCCGTTGATTTGTTCTTTGACGGCAAAAGTCCAGACGCTGTGGTTGGTGGAGGCCGCGGGCGGCGGCTCTGGTTCCAGGACGACTGCACGGAGGAAGTTCTTCTGGGCGAGGAGCAATTCAAGCTTGCCGTCGCCGTCAATGTCGGCGGAGCCCAGCCACGGCTGGGCCAACTCCCGCGCGCCGCCCGGGGGAGCAACGTCCAACTCCTCGAAGTCCTGGCCGGCGACCTGACGGAGAATCTTGACCTTGTCGTAGGGCATCAGGGCCACGATGTCAGCAAGCCCATCCTGGTCAGCGTCGTGAAAAGCCAGGGCGGTCGGGTTGGTCTTGAAGTCCTTGCTCAGGTTCTGAGCTCGGGTCTTGCCGTCCGCGGTGCGAGTAACCAGCTGGCGCCGCGCTTCCTGGCCGGCTTTGGCTTCCGGCTCGACTATCACGGCGAGAACGGGCTGGGTGCCAACCCGGAGTTTTCCGACCGCCAGCGCGAGCGGCCTGCCCTCCAGCGGGATCAGCGTCGGAAAAGGCAACCGCTGTGCCTCGTCCAGCCGGGCTACGCCCACTTGGCGCTCATCGGCACTGAGCATGAAGATTTCCGGCTTGGCATCGCCGTTTGAGTCCGCGACGGCCAGGTCGCTGATGCCTGCCAGAGTGGGGAAGGTGGTCGGCGCCGGCAGCGAGCCGTCTGGTTGCTGCAGAGCGAGGGAAACCTGGCCGCTCTCCGGCTCGGCGACGAGCAGGTCGGCCAGGCCGTCGCCGTTGACATCGGCCCAGAGCAGGCCGCGGCGGGCTTTGTCGGTCCTCGTGAGCGGCCAAACCTGGAACTGGCCCTGCCGAAAGGATCCGGCAAGCGCCTCGGCGGGTTTGCGGGTGAACTCGGAGATCTTGGCCCGGCCGGAGTATTGGGCAATGGTGATGACCTGGGTCTTGCTGCTCGCGCCGAGGTTGTCTGCCCAGTAAGAGCGAATGGGCGCAGTGGCGAAGTAGATTTCCGGCCCCAGCGAGCCATCTGGCTTCTGCCGGCGAAAGCGGAAGGGGCTGCGGTCCTCCCAGTCCACCAGCAACAAATCACTGAGGCCGTCGCCATCCACGTCCACCACCTGGATGGATTTGACCGTGCCCGAAACAGGAATCTTCTGCGGCTCGCCAAGTGTGTGATCCTTCTGCTGGGACAGCACATAGACGCAGTTTTCAGACAACAGGACGGCGTCGGTGCGGCCATCGCCGTTCAGATCACCAGTGGCAAGGGCATTCTGCGTGAGCTGGCCGTCCTCAATTGGCCAGCGTTTGGTGACGCTCCAATTGTCGTTGCCTTCGTTATGGAGCAGGATCAACTCCCGCGGCTCGCCGTAATAGGCGAGGTCTGGCCGGCCATCGCTGTTCAGATCGGCTGCCGCCAGCGCGGCAATGCGCTTCTCGGAGGCAATGGATTCGATGCGAAAACGGGCGTCAGGGGGCAGCTCATTCAGCTCGCGCTTGCCTGAGGGCCTGGGTTTCTCCGCCAGGTTGGTCTTGCCGGTCTGGTTATAGAGCAGGTTGAGCTTCGAACGGGTGTTGTTGACCACAATGATGTCGTTCAGCCCGTCGCCGTCAAGGTCCGCTACATGCAGTTGGCTGATCTGGTTTTCAATGGGGAATATCTCCCGCCCGGTGAAGCCGAAGCGGCTGGCGGCCGCAGCCAGGCAGTTTACCGTCAGCCCCAGGCCGGCAGCCCAGATTACGGCAAAATCAAGCCCGCGTCTGCGCCGAGTGAAAGTCTTCAAGCATGGCGGAAAATGCCAATGGTGCCTGGCCTTGAAAAGAACAATGTGCGGCGCGAC